>NZ_CP037920.1:1200000-1500000 GCF_007748195.1 Gimesia aquarii | reverse complement strand
CGATCAAACCAGCCAGAGCGATGAAGTAAAAATTCTGACATGCTCTTAAAAAGTTGTTAAGCATCCTGTCTTCCTAACCATAAATTGTTTGATTTGGTTTCCCATATCAGCCTGAGGCACAATGCGAGACACACTTTTCCAAGACGATTACTACTTCACACGAACCTCAAAGGGCATTAACGTCAACGTTTTTTCTCGTGAAAGCAGGTTAACCAGATCCAGTTTTTTCAGCTGCTCCGATAGCTCAGGAGAAAGCAGATTCAACATTTTAGAAAGATCCTGAGTCTGACGCGACTGTGCATCAGCGGTACCAAATAGTTGTTCAAAAGGACTGGTAGGCCGAGGGAGAATTAATTTTTCAAACTTCTGATCCTTGGGAATTTTACCGAGTTCACGCGCATATTCGATGGCATCTTCAAGAGTTCCCAATTGATCGACCAAACCAATTTTCAAAGCCATTGATCCGGTATAAACACGACCACGGGCTAATTTTTCCAAGGCAGCATAATCCATTTTGCGTCCCTCGGCTGCTTTCTCTGTAAATTGCTTATAGACTGATTTGAGTAAGTTTGTCACGGCAACACGTTCACTTTCAGAAAAACCAGTCATCGGGCTGAATGTTCCACTGTTGGTGCCTCGCGAAATCACACTGGTGGTAATTCCAATTTTTTTAAAGAGCCCTTCAATCGCAAGTTTCCCTCCGACAACACCAATGGAACCGGTTAGAGTTCCGGGCTCGGCAAAAATGCGGTCTGCTCCCATCGAGATATAATATCCGCCACTGGCGGCAACATCTCCCATACTGACGACAACCGGCTTACCCGATTTTTCCAAGGCACGCCACATCAGATCGCTGGCCAGAGCGCTGCCTCCAGGGCTGTCGACACGCAAAACGATGGCTTTGACTTTCTCGTCTTTTGCGGCTTTGTGTACCGCTTTAATAAACGTATCAGATCCCAGAACGTTCGCACCAAACAGACTTCCCTGTGAACTGGATCCAGACATGATTGCCCCCGTGGCATAGATAACTGCAATCCGGGGTCCTGAGCCGACTCGTTGTGTGGAATCAATGCCAGCAAAAAGGTCCATCAATTTGATCAAACCGGCGATACCTGAGAAATCATTATCGAGCCTTTTTTTGGCATAACGTTTGATGATTCTGACTTCCGTTTTGGAATTGGCTCCAGTAATCAGTTTGGGAAGTTGGTCTTCATAAGCAGTGTCATCAATTAATCCCAGTTTTTTGGCATCAACGGCCATGTAAGGACCGCCATTGATGGCAGACTCGACTTGTTGAGCAGACAAGCCTCGTGATTTGGAAATCATTTCAATAATCTGTCGGAAATAATCATCCAGGATTGCCCCCATTTCTTCGCGGAACGGCTCACTCATTTCTGTGCGTGTATAAGGTTCCGCAGCTGACTTGTATTCTCCGACCCTTAAAATATCTGGTTTGACATCCAACATATCGAATAGATTTTTATAGAAGCTGACTTCGGCTCGCAAACCGAGCAAGATCAATGTTGCAGACTCCGGCATCACAATTTTGTCGCAGGCGCTGGCAATCAAATAATCCTTGGTCATCCCGGATTCGATCCAGGCATACACTTTTTTGTTGTTTTTACGCACTTTCATGATTGCCGTGCGAAGCTCATTCAGTTTGGCCCAACCCACTGATGTTCCCTTTAAATGTAATATGACACCCGTCAGAGATTTATCTTCTGCCGCCTTATCCAGCCGAGTCATTGCCTTAGAAAGGGACTCGGTGACATCACCAAATAAACCGGGCATTTGTGGACCTTCAGGGTAAGCCCCTTTGATGATAATGTGCCCCCAATTTTCGCGTGTTGGTTTGGACTCCTCTTCTGCGGCCGAGGTGGCGGGCACACTCAGGCAAAGACTACATCCCAAAACGAGTGCGAATGAAATCCATCGACATTTCATAACAGGTAAAAACATAAGGAAACTCCAGTAGAGGGACGTATGTATTGTGTTGAGAATCATTTTCGTCTCAACAGAGATTTCAACCAGTGTCAGATCTTGTTTAGAAACGGTAAAACCCAGTTTATTCCTATAAGCAGTCTAAGCCACACGACCAGCTATGGTCAAGAAAGAGTTGACTGATGCTCCCGTTATACGCTGTGAAAGTAACTCGCTTTAGAAAATTCCTGCTGGAAAAACCAAAAAGTGTTGTCAGGGCATGCTTCTTTTGTCACACTGGAACCTAAAGTCTGTCTATATGAACCTTTTCAGACCATTTTCTGTTTACAATTCTGGTTTTCAAATATGTTTGTCCGATCATTACTTCTCTCTGTTTTCTGGGTGGTTTCGCTTTGCAGCCCCATATTTGCACAAGGACTTATCTGGGAACTCCCTCCCGATGGATCCTGGGTCCGTTTTGAAGGAACCTACGAAAAAGAAATGCCGGGGCCCGATTCCAATGACCTCAATGTCAAACTGAAATGGACACGACACTTGATTATCAGTTCTGTCGGTTCAGAAATGGCGGAATTCGAAGGTGCCCAAACCCCTTGCCGCTGGCTTGAGTTCAAGTGCATAACCGGCAAAGAAACCGAATCGGGAGTCGCTCCAGGAGTGTCCGGTCCGCGCATCTATAAGGTCTTAATACCTGAAAAGGTGGTTAACGGTCAAATTAAAGACAAAAGTGGGCTCCCCGTCACATTTCTTCCCATTATTCGTGGCTATCGAAAAGTGGGAGACCGGCCAGTGGAGCCTCTGAAAACAAACGTGCTAAGATTTTACCCAATGATCACGATGCTTGAGCATTACACCAAATGGGAGTCGGAGGGAGGCCCCGCCACAATTGACATTCCCACGGGTGCAGTCTCCGCCCGTGAGTATAAAGGCAGCTATGTGAGTGAGAGCACCACCACACGCTCCAAGAATGAGGGAACCATCTGGCGCACCAGCGAGATTCCCTTTGGAGTCGCAAAATGGGCCGTGACTGTCACACGTGATACCAAAGGCGGAACTCAGCCCCGCACCGACTTCAAAATGACTTCACGGATTCAGGTCGCGATGTCAGCGCACGAAGTGGGGAATGATGCCGAGAGTGAGCTACCTGGTTCCCGCTAAGCGATTCTCTGATTCAATAAGCTGCTACTTCTTAAGCAACACAGGGCTCAGAATTGTCGCTTTCCCGGTTTAATCTTGATACGTCAAGCGGCAATGCATTCCCGCCAAACACATTTTTTTAGCGGGAATCTTGTTCGATTTCCAAACAATGCTATCGGAGACTTGACGCTATCCCCCCAGGTGAAAAGAATCGGGTGTTTTCGAACAATTATTGATTCCCGGGTGTCAGAGCAGGGGACTCAATCCAGTCTGAATGCGTATTTCAGACATACAAGGTTTCGTTCATTTCAACTACAAAGATCAGAATTATGTCGATGCAGCTTTCCTCTACAGTTCAGAAACTAAAGCCCTCTGCCACAATAGCCGCTGCAGCCAAAGCCAAAGAATTAAAAAGTACTGGTGTCAAAGTTTATGAGTTCACATTAGGGGAACCAGACTTCACGACTCCGGCTCATATCTGTCAGGCCGCTAAAGAGGCAATGGATGCTGGTCAGACTCATTACACACCTGCCGCCGGTACACTGGAAGTGAAGCAGGCCGTCTGCGATTCCTATCAACGCGATTACGGTTTGTCTTATCAACCCAATCAAGTTGTGATTTCCAATGGAGCCAAACACTCGATTCATAACGTGTTGACGGCTTTGTGTGGCCCCGGCGATGAAGTCATCATTCCGACCCCCTACTGGGTAAGCTATAGCGCATTGGTTGAATTAACGGGTGCCACGCCTGTGATGGTAGAGACGACCGAGGAAAGTGGATTCTGCATGAGCGCTGATCAGTTCGCACAGGCAATCACTCCCAAAACCAAACTGATGATGCTCAACAACCCCTGTAACCCGACAGGTGCCGCGTATCCCGTGGAAACTCTGGAAGCATTGGCTCGTGTGGCCGTTGAGAAAGATATCGCCGTACTTTCCGATGAGATTTATGAGAAGCTGATTTACGAAGGTTCTGAATTTCGTAGCTTCGCTTCGTTCGGACCAGACGTAGCAGAGAGAACGATTATCGTCAGTGGTGTCAGTAAAGCTTATGCGATGACGGGCTGGCGAATTGGCTGGGCAATTGCCTCTGTTGAACTAACGGCTGCCATGACAAAATTACAAAGTCAGGAAACCTCGAACCCCTGTAGCATCAGCCAAGCAGCTACCATTGCCGCTTTGAGTGGCCCCCAGGAGAGTGTAGCTGAAATGTTGGCCGCCTTTACAGAACGTCGCAAGTATGTACTCGAACGTTTACGAAAATTTCCTGAAATCAGCTTTGCGGAACCGGGGGGTGCGTTTTATGCCTTTTTCAATGTGAGCGCCCATTTCAACAAACCACTTGGTGGCGGCAAAGTGGTGAAAGACTCCAGCGAATTCTGCACCGCGTTACTGGAAGAAGCGCATGTGGCTCTAGTAACCGGAGATGCCTTTGGCGCACCGGGATATGTTCGACTCTCTTTTGCGACTGATCTCAAAACTCTGGAAGAAGGTTTGAACCGGATTGAGCAGTTTCTGTCACCCGCTTAACCGGCAGTGAGTTCATCTATTAAAAAAATAAGGCCATCCTGAATTGCTTCAGGATGGCCTTTTCATTTTAACAGAGATTCAAATCATGCCCAGTGGGGGAGATTAGAACTGTCCCCAACCGAATGGAAGTTCGCCAACGATGTTCCCAGGTAGTAAGACACCGTTTGCGTCATTAGGTGTGACAAGGAAGGGATTGGTATCCAAGATGAAAATTCCAAGGTCCCCGGTACTGTCAACTCGGAACGTACTGGCACCGGTACCGGAATAGAGGAAGGTACCTGCTCCTGGAGCGTTCAAGTTAGGTATGCGAGCGGCCAGACGTTGAGCATTACGACGTCGAGAGGTTGAAGTGAAGGGCCCCGGGCTGGCAACGTTGTTCAAACGTGATTTGAAAGTATCTGCGTTGTTGTAGAATGCACCGATATTCGTTGTATCAGCTGACAAAATTGTATTGTTATCCCAATCCAGGTCTAAACGAGCCAGGGGATCGCTCGCGAAAGCTGTAATGGCAGTTGGGTCAATGGTGTTACCCCAAGTTCCAGCTGTGTCAACAGGATCGACAGTGGAAGTGAATGATTCGAAGTACACATCATCACCCAGGTTACCCGTTAAAGTATTGTTGGTGACATTCATGATGACACCTGAAATATCAAAGTTCCCAGCACCATCGCTGGCAAAACCACCTGTGGCAGTCGTATTATTGAACGCTCGTGTGGTACCAACACGAACCACTAGACCAGTCGTACCAAAGCCACTGCTGACTCCGTTATCAATAATCTGGTTACCATCCATATTAAACCTCAGGTAGACATCCTGGAACGGACTTCCATCTGCGTTCAGAGGATCTGTTGAAGGACCGGTTTGTGTTTGGGTATTTGATGCGGTGTAGACCACATAGATACCTTCCAGTTGGTTGGCATTGACAATGTTATTGTTAAATGTGATATCAGTTTCTGAATACGAATTACCAAATCCTGGTCTAGCCAAGACATCGAAACCACGACCGTTGTTGAAGTCGATCACGTTTCCGGTGATACTTAATGTAAACACGTCGGTAGGATTAAAAGAAGATGAGACATTCATGTATTCGATACCATCTCCCTGGTTCATTGTAATATCGTTGTTCGAAATCGTGATCACATTCGCGTAGATCTCACTATCATCCTCCAGGTCCAAATCAACACCATGTACTGTGTTTTCAGCAATCATGTTACGGGCAATGGTGATGCTACCCGCTCCAGTAACATTCACACCATCTTCCGTGTTGTTCTGAATCAGGTTACCCAGTGAGGAATCCGCAGCATCTCCAATGACGAGATTATCCGAAGCGGCACCAAGATCGATACCATTGGCTCCGTTATTGGAAATATTATTGACTGTCCAGGTTCCTGTAATATGCCGTCGATCAGCAAAGGAGTTTTGCAGCTCGGTGGTACTAATACCGTCCAGAGTATTTCCTGTGATTGTATTACGAGTCATGTTCGCAGATAGTCCGGCATCTGTTTCTACTCGCAAATCGACACCGTTCTGAACATTGTTTGTAATAATGTTGTCGTTAATGGTGTAGGTATCTACCTTATTTGCACCTGTTGCAGTCAAGTCAATACCATCCAAGGTGTTTCCAGTCAGAGTGTTAAAGCGAATCGTGGTGTTAGTGAGCACACCGTCTGAAGTGCGCGCCATTTGAATACCATTACCCCCATTGTTCTGGAAGAGGTTTCCAAAAGTTGCTGTTGTACCACCGATGGTAACACCATTGATTGTTGCAAAATCTCCTAAGTTGTTACCGGTTGTATCAAGCCGTAAACCGGAAGCAACATTATTTTGGAAGACATTACGTTGAATGGTTCCGGTAAAGGTAGCAGTATCACTCAGTAGGAAGCCCACACCTTCGCCATTGAAATCAGTGCTCAGCGTGGTGTTAAATGTTGTATCAAAAAGTTGTTGATCGATGTCGACCTGGTTTGTGGTATTTCCTTGAAGTTCTAGCCCGATGTGAGCATCACCATTGTTGGAAAAGGTATTCATGAGTGAATTGTCAATTGCTGCCAGGCTTCCGATCGCCAGAGTCACTCCACCGTTACCACCAACGGTTGTTGTTCCTGTAACTGTACCACCAATACCACGACCTGCACCATCATCACCAGGTAAGTTGGGAGCACGACCTACAAAGGTGTTACGTGTAATGCTTGCCGTCGTTCGAACGTCACTGGAACCAAACAGTATTCCCTCCGTTCCGCTCGTATCCCGGTTAAAGTTATTCGAATCGATTGAGCCAAGCGTATTTACAGCAGTATCTGTACCACCCAATGCTGCTCCACCGATGAACATACCTGCCTGAGTGTTATTACTGAAGTCATTTTCTGAAATCAACGCTGTAGTGAAAACCCCACCTGTATTATTCACAATGCTCATACCATGCCGCGTGTTTCCGGTAAAGGTATTAGCGGTAATCGAAGGTGACCCGAAGGTGGTGAGATCAATGGTACCAGTTGTCAGTGTGATCGCTAAACCATCCTGAGTATTTCCTATCGCTGAGTTGTTTGCAATGTTAGCACGAATCGTGCCTGTATTTAGTGTATTCAGGCTAATTCCGTTTTGACCATTATTACTAAATACGTTCGCAACCGAGTTTACATTTCCAATATTCAGATCAATTCTAGAACCAGCACCATCAGATGTCGCTACAAAACCGTCTGTGGTATTCGAACTGGCATTGATGTTGGTTATCCCCAGGTCCAAAACTCCGTTACCGTTATTGTCTTCCCCAGGGTCAAGTGTTCCATTCCCATTAGTATCTTCCGACAAGGCCGTGAGAGTACCGCCACCGGTGGTATCAAAGGCGATACCAATTCCTGTATTACCAGTCGCTGTAATCGAATCAAAGGTACGGAACGTAACAGTACTGGCATTGGAATTCACATGTAATCCAGTATTAGGATTGATATTATTATTAAACGTGTTGTTTGAGAAATCAGTATCAATGGTTGATCCACCATTGGCTGTGATGATCATACCAGTACCATTTGCATTGGCGGTGTTCCCTGTAATTCCGAGAGTTGTAACACCATCAGCGGCTGTCCCAACTCCATCAATAGTGCTTCCACCATTGGCAATGATCTCAAAACCAGTTCCCGTACCGGGTGGAACTACACCAAGATTATTTGTCGCTGTATTATTTTGGAACGCAAGTTCAAGTGTTCCTACATTTTGAGTGATCCGTGCTCCATGCAAAGAATTCGCGGCATCTCCTGAGAATGTATTCTCTGAGACGATACCAATTCCGTTGGCAGTGTTTGTGACATCAATTCCGCGATTATAGAGCACGAACGAGTTACGGTTGATATTGAAACCACGAGTGCCGGCAGAAATGATACCGTCGTTATGTGGTGTGCCTGCTGCCCGTTCCCCACTGATGTTGAAACCAGATACTTCCCAGGCACCACCGTTGCCGATTACAACAGCTCCTTCACCCCCGGTCGTATTGCTTAATGTAGGGCGACTGGCCGCGGAATTAAATCCAGGTAAAGTCATGTTTACGATACCACCACCCGGCTGAAGTGTATTGAAAGTGTGTGTTACCGCTTCACTTAAGAGACGTTGTCCCAGCCGTCCTCCGATACCTCCACCGTTATCAAGCAATGTAATAGCTCCATCCAGGTTCGTTGCAGTTCCATCTTGTACAAAGATGATATCTGTGACTGCTGTTGGAGGTGAAGCATTATAAGCGGCCACAGAACCAAATGGTGTTTCAAAGGTACCATTCCCGGCAGCACCAAAGTCCGGATCGATGTGGGCCACTGTATAAGGCATACCATCGTCTGGGTTGATGGCAAGTTCGTTTGTAATCGTGCTTTTCACATTTGCAACAACACGGTAGTTACGATTCATTGGTTGATACATACGCTGTCTGCGTGTTTTAGGACGCATCCATTTATTCGATCTGCCGTCAGGCATCGTCAGTATTACATTCATCCATGCATTTGATCCGAAGACGGAATCTTTGGCATAACTGACACTCATCTGCCACCAGTCATTGATATTTGCCTCTGCACGAAACTTAGCTCCGGCCGCACTTTTATCATGATCCGAGTCATAATAATACCCGCCAACAAACGCATCGATTCCAAACTTTCCAAGGACTGGTAGTGGACCACCGATTTCGGCGTCAACACCACCATAGGAAGATTCTGTACGAAGGTCTCTATCTAACATGATTCGATTTGACTTAAAGAATGCTCCACCTGTCAGATTATTGGAAACGATGACTTGACCGTTATTGATGGGGAAGTAACCATTAATGCGAGTGGTTAGATACTGACCAATGATTTCACCACTCAAACCGATTTGGTGATAATCTTGAACGTGCCCATCATCGTAATCATACCAGCCAGCAAGGGTGAAAATCTTATCTACCGTTTCATCGTATCCACGCCAACCAGCTCCCAGGTTGACTCCACCGCGCCCCCCGTCTGTCACCAAAGCTCTGACGTCAAGAAACAACATACTTTGATCTGGATTAATTGTAAACGGAAGTAAAATTCCTAAATTCGAATAACCATCGTCATAACCAATTCCACCACCGATCCCTTTATCCAAACGAAAGAGGGGTTGAAACGGGGCGTCTCGCAGTGGCTGATACCCCATACCACTATCGATGTATTCATCAACAACCATCGTTTGTGGATCTGGATATTTATAAGGCATATACCCTTGAGGAGTATCCTTGTAGCTGGCATCCTTCATTGTTGTAAAGCCGGGCACATGATTCGGTTGGACATTATTCTGTGGAATAAAATCATGTCTGAAAGCTCCAGACGAAACATTCCCTACGATGGCAGAACCTTCTTGTTCGCCAACAGTAGCGCGTCCCTCTGATTGAGAGTCCTCAGTTTGCTTCGGATCTGCATAGGCAGACGCCAGTAAACACTGAGTCGCTAAAAAGAAGCAGGCCAGACTAACAGGTAATTTAATCATCGAAAACTCCAACGTCGATGTGTAACTCGTCTCTAACAATTTCAGACGATCAACTCTGTTCCTTATTTGTCTTTCAGAATCCTGTGATTGTGGACTTCATGTCCCCAAACAAAACCTGATTGACATGAATGGCTGGGCAAGCCAGATCCCATTCATCCCACTTCTACCCGGCTCGGTGTGAAGATATTCCGATTATCCGGGTACAAGCGGTTATTCTGATCTTTCGGAATAATCGTGTTAAGAAGTTGAGACGAAATATGCTAATCGAAGGGGTCAGTGGAAAACCTCTTAGGTGAATCGAAAATCCGAATGGACTTCTATATAGCGTAAGCTCTTTTGAAATAAGGTATTAAGCACAATCTAAAGGATGAAAACCGGACCCAATTTGGTACATGATCCAACAGAATTTTCTTTGAAAATATTCTCAGCAATTGCATGCAAAGCAGACATCGAGAGGTGATCTAACAAGCACTCATCTTCGAGTGTAATGAATGAGATTTGCGACGATAGGATAATTTGGTCAATTTGGTAACTTATCAACAGTTATTTAAACCAAATTGTGTCTGCTTCCCATTTTCCATTTACGGGGATCAAAGTCGTCAGAGTTCGACCATTTTTCATCATGATCCTGGCTTGAATCTGGTTCTTCGTGTCATCAACCTGGACAGAATGAACTAACTCTTCAGGAGTCGCTGACTCTATCTGCCGCGCTGCTTGTTCCAACATTTTGGAAGTGATACGATTGCGCAGCCGTTTGGTGAAGTAAGGTTTGAGTGCCTCAACATCCTGCTTTTTGATTAACCCTAACTGAAGCACAATGATTTCTCTGGTTTTTTTCTCGAGTTCCTCAGCGAGACTCCTCTTTTGTGCAGCGGTGAGTTTGCTGTCTACTGGATGAGCCACTACCAACTTTGCTGCTTCCAACTGCTGAATCCATGTCTTACGTGTCGTTTCATCAAGAGGTAATTTCCGAGTCACATACGCCAGGCGATGCATATCCCTTTTCCCTCTGATGAGTCTCGTAATTTCGTATTGCGCAGGAGCGCGTTCATTCTTAGCGACACGCCATTCAAATAAAATATCACTATCGCCTTCCCGGATGACATTCCACTCTTCAATTTGATGTGTTTTTTCCAAATTAGACTTCATACGATTCATCATTTCTTTCGCAGAGATCTGTTCACCCAGTTTGAATAGTCTCTGTGTCGAGAATAATTGTCGATAATTCTGTACGGTTTCTTCTGCTGTAACAAATTCAGTCAAAGCATTGGTCGCATTCATCATTCGATAGCCTTCTTTCCATGAAGGCCCCAGCTTAAATTCCATAGTACTAATGGCTCTGGTAAGATCTTTAACGAGGCCCCGTACATCAACTAAAGCAAATAACCTGGCGTTACGAAATTTGATCCACATAAACCCGTAGATTAAGAGTGACTCACCGTTTTGATTTCGCTGTCGATCTGGTTTTCCCAATACCTTGAGGACTTCCACTTCCGGAGTTCCCACGTTTAATAAACCTCTACTGTCAAAAAAATTCCAGATCTTCATGAAATCATTCGCAGCGCGTTTGTTGTTTTGGTCAAGTAAAACTGCTTTTCGTAATTCGACCCACCCCTTACTCGCTTCAGAGTTCTCCATGTAACTCACGCCGAGTAAATAATGTAAAACACTGTTTTTTGGTTGTAATTCAATCGCTTTTTCAAATTCTGAAATTGCATCCTTCCAATATTTCTGTCTGAGAAATTTCTGACCTTTTTTGGCATGTTCCAGAGCTTTTTCTTTTTTTTCCTGCTCTGAAACAGAGACTGCTTCTTTGTTTTGATCCTGTGCAAAAACACTGTTTTCCATAACAGAGATAAGCGCGATCAAACAAAAAAATAAAGCGGAAATAAAGTCTGAATGCTTCCTGTTCATGTTATTAAGCCCCAATTGAAGACACAGGGAATTCATTTTTGTTTTTCTGGTGCTGTTAGTAATTGTAGCTCGATTCGACCAGTGTGCCACATGTAATTCGGCCCAAAACCAGCCCCAGGCCCCCATTTATTATTAACCGCTTTTTGCAGATATTGTCGAGCGTTTTCTTTCCGCCCATGCAATGATTCATTCAGACCAATATAAAGGTATGCATAAAAATTTCGTTTCTCTCGCTCATTTTCATCGATACTTGCTTTCTGAATGTTTTTCAAAATAGTCTCTGGGGTCACTTTACCTTCAAATAAACGATAGAGTTTAGGAAATGGTTCGCGGTCATCTTTTTCATACTTTAGCAGTCCACGTTGTGCTTCATCCGCTCCTTTTGCTTTATATTGGGAGAAGAAACGCCAAATACCATTTTCACGATCAACGTTGTCGAACGTATGATAGCTCTCAAATTGCTTAGCCGCATCTGCATACTGCTTGGCGTAGTAACAGGCAATGCCCCGTCTCCAGTGTGAGGTCTTAATCTTCGGATTCAGCTCAATCATCTTATCATAGTCGGCAACGGCCTTTTTGAATTGTCCCCTAAAAAAAAATGCGTCTCCTCTCCGCGAATATAAAGAGGTATCACCAGGTGTTTGTTTAATCTGAGCGGTTAACTCATCAATTAACTGTTTCAACTTTGAATTGATGACGGCATCCTCTTTTGATCGCTCTGATTTAGGAGGTTCCTCAGTGATCCCTACTCTGCTCATGCAGAATACAAGAAATAGAATCAACAAATATCGTGAGCTGCGAGTCAAGCATTTCATATGTCGAGTTTTTCCCGGCTGATTTGATTTCATAGTGGTCATAATGAATGGAACCTGCTAACTCATATAGTGTCATAAGAGCATAGTGCCTCGAAAGGGTAAATCAGGTTGAAAAGTGTAGAATTTCTCTCTCGAAACCGCTTGGCGAACGGAAAAAATTTCGTATAATGCACGAAAAGAGGGTGTTTTGCGATTCACTGTCGTGCCATCTTCAACCATTTGATTTCATTGCCTGATAGTGTAACGGTAGCACGAATGACTCTGACTCATTTAGTCTAGGTTCAAATCCTAGTCGGGCAATTTTGAAAAGTCCTATACCTATAGTGGTTTAGGGCTTTTCTTTTTTCTACTCTGGATTGAGAGATCGCAGGCCCAATTTTAAACCTGAAAACTCTTAGATATTTCCGATTCTCTTTTGACTCACACTCAGTGTTGTGATATTTGAATGCTCTATGAAGTCAATCACATCACTTGATATGAGGTTATGGATGACAACTAACTACGATCCGATTGCTGAGCAGTACAAACGATCGAAAAAACAACCGTGGCGCACCTTCGTTGAATGTTTTACTTTGATGAATCTGGTAGGGGACCCAGCAGAAATGTCGGTACTCGATGTTGCCTGTGGAGAAGGTTTTTATACCCGCTTGATTCGAGAACAGGGCGCTGCACACGTTACCGGAATCGATCTTTCTCAAGGCATGATTGATCTGGCACGTAGTCAGGAAGCAAAGCATCAGCAGGGGATTGAATATGTTGTCGGCGATGCTCGAGAATTACTTGATACCAATCAATTCGATTTGACTGTGGCAGCCTGGCTGCTCAACTATGCCCGCAATCGGGATGAGCTGCAAGCCATGTGCGACGGCCTTGCTCGCTCACTAAAGCCGGGAGGCCGATTTGTTACAGTGAACTGCAACCCCGCGCAAACATTCCCAAACGCCCCCTCGTATCGCAAGTACGGATTTGAGACCTCTGTGCTGGGAGAGTGGCAGGAAGGGGCACCAATTCAATGGCGGTTTCACTTGAGCGACGGGCATATTGACGTCGAAAACTACTACTTAAGTATCACCACACATGAAGAGGCACTTCGCCAGGCAGGTTTCAGAGAAGTAGTTTGGCACGCTCCCCAATTAGCGCCGGAAGGATTACAGGAAAACGACAAAGAATTCTGGTCAAGTCTGATGGAGTCTCCCCCCATGACATTCATTGAATGTGTGAAATGACAGATTTCTTGCTGATCTCACTGCCTCGCTTGTAGGTTTCTTTCAGATCAGATAGGCTGTTGAGCGTCTTGCTTTTAACCTTTAAGGAATATTGATATGAGTGATCGAATTATCATGCGAACCGGCGAAAGCCTGGTCGCCGGTGGTCCCCCTTTTACAGCAGCAGAACCAGAAGTCGTCATTGGAGAACTTGACGGACCTGTCGGCACTGCGATAGCAACTCTGACCGGTTCTCAATCAGCGGGTCACTCCAAAGTCTTTGCCATTCTGAACACCGATATTCAAGTTCGACCAGTCACTCTGATGGTCAGCAAGGTGACTGTGAAGAGTAATGCCTACACAAACATTCTAATGGGAACCGTCCAGGCAGCGATTGCCAATGGTGTACTCGATGCCGTTCGCGCTGGTGATATTCCTAAGGAAAAAGCCAATGACCTGGGAATCATCTGTTCTGTCTGGCTGAACCCAGGTGCTGCGACAGATGAGAACCTGGATCACAAAGCACTGTTTGAGATTCACCGCAAAGCGACCGCACAAGCAATCCACAAAGCGATGTGCAACGAACCATCCATTGATTGGTTGCTCGAACACCAGGACGAAATCACGCACAAGTACTATCAGAAGGGGTTGGACGGGACGCTGTGATGCTGAGGTGCTGAATAAATTGCCCCTGTGCTGGGGGTAACCAACTGAGATATTTTCGTGCTTATAGAAAACGAAATCTATAAATACACAATAGTAGGCTAGTACGATAGGTCATTTTCCGATCTTTTTCTTCTCACTGAATTCGCTTATCTTAATAGCAGGTTTTTTGGCGACCACAGGTCCTCTTAACATAAAAAACTTCCCATCAAAGTCATTTTCATCTTCGATGAGAGACCAGTCATCAAATCGAAAGTGTTTGACAGGGGGATCAAGGTGGCGCAGGTTTTTAATCCAGTCAGGAGAATCAACCATCGCTCCTTCTAGAGAGGTACCGTAAAAATTAGCTCCTGCCAGATATGCTCCTCTAAGATCAGCTTTCTCCATACGAGCATTAGCAAAGGAAGCGCCTTCCAGGTTTGCACCAGAAAGTTCGATTTCCTCCATATGAGCTTCTCTGAATTCTGCCTGTTCTAAAAAAGCTCCTGACATCGCCGCGTCTTCTAAGTGTGCTCTCCAGAAACGGGCACCTTCCAGATGGGAATCCCAAAAATAGGCCCCCTCTAGGTTAGCAGCATAAAAATTGACCCCTTCTAATTGGGTTTCGATGAACGAGGCACCTACTGCGTTGACAGAACCCAGGTTCGCTTTGTTCATATTCGCTCCAGAGAAAGCGGAATCTTCCAGTTCAGCGCCAAATAAGTCGGCTCGTTGCAGATCAGCTCCCTTAAAGTTACTACCATACAGATTTGTATTTCTAAAACTACTATTTCGCAAATCGGCATTACTGAAATCGCTTCTTTCCAATGCATCATTAATTTTGAATCTTTTTAATTCATAAAAATTCAGGTCGACACCACTCAGGAATGCATTACTCAAATCCATGTCACGCCAACGCTTGCCAGCCTCGTATTCAAGCTTGACAAAGTCTAATGCTGCATCACGTCTGAGACGCTCGTTGGCTGCGGGCACTCTTTTTTTCACTGTTTCGGACAGGGGTTCAAGCAGAGCATGTTCAGTCTTTTTTTCATTGTAGAGAATCTCGACTAATTGATTTCTTGTGGTCTTCTTGTTTGGATTTGTTGCTTGCTGAACTTGCTCTTGGAGTTCCCGGATCTGTTTTTTTAATTCCGCGTTTTGGAACTCTAGCAACTGGTCTTGTTGAACAAAAAGGATAACTACAGCCACAGAGATGATAACTGCCAGAATTGCGACGCAAACGGAGACAATCATTAATACAACGTTAATGGTGCTTACTGTTTTCATAATAATGCCATTTTTTAGCAAGAATCTATTTGAAGCCAACTTCGAACGAACCTCTCTCCTTATTCTGAAGATGCTAAGCTCTCAGTGCAATTGATTAATTACACGTTTCATTTATTAAAGTGACTGAGTTCGTGTATTAATAGATTATTTCTGCAGATCAATTTCAGAACTGAGTGCCGTTCCGATGCCGGTTCTACCGTAGCCGTTGCCACAGTAAAACATGCGTAAGCGGTTGTTCTCTCGGATGATTGTTGGATACTCCACCATCTGGCTGTCCCAACCAGTCTTACTGGGTTCAAGCTGCAAATTGTCACCGTATTGTGCGCCACGTGTCCATAAATAGCCATTATCTGATTCCGCATAGCAGATGCAGTAATACCCCCAACGTGACCCAATCGCGGAATACCACATCTGAAAAGTTCCATCATCACGTTGCAGGACCACCGGGCCTGCAACACCCACATTTTCATAATCGCGATTTGGATCGCGCTGCATAATCGTGCCCCGTTTTTTCCAGTGGATTCCATCGTTGGAAACGGCGAGGCAGATCGTTTTTTGTTGATTGACTAAATGTGGTTTCCCAATCGTAGGACAGCCGGTGTAATAAAAACGCCACTCAGTCGTACCATCATCTCGTTTCAATTGAAGTACTGAGCCACCAGCGATACCAATCGCATCGGGGCTACCGGGTTCTCCGCTGGGAGCGAGTACTGGGGTGTTGCCATATCGGTTCCAGTTTTGACCATCGACGCTGGTTGCCAATCCAATACCGGGGAACGCACTCAAACCAGTGCCTTTCCCACTATTACCAGTGTAGTAAAGATGCAGCTGATCTTTTTGAGTTTGAACTACGTGCGGCAAGACACACCAACGTGCATCAAATGAATCTGGGAGCCCGATCTCCAGCAAAGGACCTTTCCGGTTCCATCTGTTGAGATTCTTGATGGAAGCCGTTGCAACACCAATTCGATGAATTGACTGGTCATCGCCTCCAGCATAAAAAAGACGATACTGATCTCCTTCGCGCAACACCCAGGGGTTCATACAACGCGTCGAATCAAAACTTCCCGCAGGGCGGGGCGGTAAGATGGGATTGTTTTTATCACGCACCCATTGGATCTGATTACGCAGGCTGGCATATTCTTTTGTGTGCGTGATCCGCAACTTGACAACTTGTTTTTGACGGCGATGGATTCCAAAAAGCGTACCAATATCGCTTCGATCCCAGGCGATCCCTTGTCCGGCAATGGGGGCAGTCAAGGTTCCTACATGGTGAAGAACTCCAGATGTTTCTGGCACCTGTAAAACATATAACTCACCCCGATCGTGGCCCGTAGTATAAAGCAGACCATTGGGACCCCAGGCGCCACCGGAATTACTGTTTGGTAGAAAACGTTTTAGCACTGAATCGGGAAACGTCCAGGTTCCCTCTGCGTACCACTCATCGTCAAAACGAACGAGATGTGTCTTACGCACTGTTGCCAACTCGCCATAGAAAGCAAACGCAATCCACCATGCTCCGTTTCGCCGATCTATCCAGTTAATCGCTCCAGTCGTATTGCTGAATTTCAGAGATTCAAGGTGTTTCAGATTCTTCGCATCAAACACTTCAACCGTATTCTTCAATGGATAGTCAGGCCAGTTCGAATGGGCACAATACAGCTTACCATCAACAACCACTCCACTATTCAGATGGCGAATGTGAGAGTCTTTCGCACCGGCCCATTTTTTCAGTTGTTTCCCGTCCGATTTTCGATAACGGGCAATTTCACGACTGGAAATGGCAAAGAACGAAGTCTCATCAACGGCAACCGCCTGATGAGCTTCTTGTGCGGCATGTCGCTGTAACTCACGAAACTCACGCTGCGGTTTTTCCTTTGCTCTCGCCACAGGAGCACAACAAACCCAAGCAATCAATAACGACCAAAAGATAGTGTATGCTCTGTGGTTTAATCTCATATCGATCTCACAAAAACAATGATGGATCTAAGTATTAGTAAAGAATATGATTCGCCTTTGAGTATTTTTATAGTATACAAGTGGGATACAATGTACGATATCGAAGTTCTTTTTTAATCAGAATTTCAAAAGACCAACTCATGAATAAAGACAAACGATTTTTTAGTAATCATCAGGTAAAGATCACTTTTTTTCGAAATGTGATCCTCATTTTTTTGATCGCACCTTTAGTTCTTTGTGCTGCTGAAGCTGATTCTCCCAAACAACGCCTTGAAGCATTGAGATCTCTCAATTCATCGGCAGTGACTCCCCAAAAAGCATTTGAAGCCGCTGTGGTTGGATTGGATCTGGCAGACGAATTGATCAAACAGAAATATTTTTCAGATGCCGCTAAAGCAGCATCTGTTTCGAAAGCGGCAGCGAAAAAGGCAAATAACGCATATCTACAGAAATCAAGTATTTATTACTCTAAATATGCGCTTGGCCTGGATGCTGATTATCGAACCGTTGAAAAATCATTAAATTCTCTAAAGTCTGATCCCAAAAATAAAGAAGCTGCGTTAGAAGCAGGTCTGTTTTACTGTTTGCACAACTGGGACTGGAAAAAAGGGCTCCCCCTTTTAAAGCAGTGTTCTGACACGTCGCTTGTGTCACTGGCAAATTTGGAACAACAAGTTCCTTCTGCCGCGGCGGATCAGATCAAACTGGGAGACCTCTGGGCAGAATATGCAAAGGAAAGTGATCCCAAATTAAAAACGTCTCTCATGCAACGTGCCAAGTATTGGTATCTGAAGGCCGTGCCTCAATTATCAACATTAGAGCAAAGAACTTTGGTCAGACGTATCAATCGCATCCCCAAAAAAACATTTCAATTAAACATTGCAGTTCGCATTGACGGTTCTGACACACTGACCTTGTCCGAAGGCCAACTAACATGGCGCAATCACTCATTCAAATATCCCAGTATACTGGTTATGAATGGAATCAAATGGGAAACGAAACAAAGCACAGTTTTAGCAAATCAGGGTGGGACTCGTATTTTGCCTCATCACATTCATCTGACAAGTGTTCGATTAAAAAAGCAACGTGGCCGCGGACCCGTGACTCTTAAGATCGAACAAGATCAAATACACATTACTTTTGACGACCGAACACCGGCAGGGTCCAACGACTATGTCATCATTCTTTCGTTTGACACTTTTTGAATGTTTCTTGACACCGACTATTGGTAGAAAAAGGACATCATGACGCAAATCGTTCCATCAGATCTCATTCAACGCATGGATCACAAAGTTGTGATGCGAACTCTTAGCCTGCTTATGTTTTTGACCGTGGTCGGTTGTACCACTAAACAACCATTGACCGATGCACCAAAAAATCAACTCCCAACCGAAGCATCGAATGCACTCCATAATGCGACAACATTTGAACTCTTCTCGCTCGATCCAAATCAACGCGATCAAAAACCGGGTGTCGATATGTTTCACGGATGGAAGATACTGGGATCCGTTGAAGTTTCTGACTCTGCAACTCGCAATACATTGCTTAACGCACTCGATGCTGGCATCGCCGAGAATGATGGAACCGTTGCAGCCTGTTTTGAACCCCGGCATGGAATTAGAGTAGAGTATGATGGAAAACAACACGACTTTGTGATTTGCTTCCAGTGTTATTCGGGCAAATGGTATACTGATGGCAAAGAATCTGAAGGGTACACATTGACTGATTCGCCCAAACCCGTATTTGATCGGGTGCTGCAAGCCGCTTCAGTTCAACTTACTCCCCCGCCCCCCGATTGAAGCAAAATTTAATTGCACTCGAAATCAGATCTGTTTACAATAAAACATACCAACCATTCGGTATTTTTTGAGAATAGCATGCGAACTCTAAAACAACCGCGGGCAATCGAAACACGTGATCGCATTCTGCATGAAGCAGCGCAACTGTTTGCTTTGAAGGGTTTTCACGACACTAAAGTCGGTGAAATCATCAAAGCTGCCGAAGTGACCAGTGGTGCCTTCTTTCATCATTTTCATGGCAAGGAAGAACTGGGATTCGCCGTAATCGACCGCCACATGGAGCAACGACGTCAAGCGCTGGACCGAATTGAAAAACGTCTCACTACCTCCTATGACAACGATCCGTTGGAAGGGGTCTTTTTACGTCTAGACGCTGTGGGTGCGATGATTGTCCAACGTCGGAACCGCAAAGGGGGCTGCCTGATCGGGAACCTCAGTACGACTCTGAGTGATACACATCCTGCGTTTCGAAAACGGCTGGGAGAGTGTCTTGACGAGATGGCTTCCGAATTTCAGGTTCGCCTGGACGAAGCAGTCGCGAAACATAATTTATCAAACAATCAGGACACCTGGGAGGTAGCCCGCTATATCGTGAGCGTCATTGAAGGTGCGATCATGCTCACCCGGACTCATCGCGATATCAACCTCATCGCGCGACAGATGCAGTACCTGAAAGAAGATCTCAAACGATCGTTTCACGCCACCTGAGGGAAGAGCCAATGAATCCAACCGAACGATCCATGACTCTGTGCCAAGAGTGGGCAACTCGGCAACTTTCGGATTACGATGCGCGCCAACCAGGTACGATATTCGCTGAAGGAGTCATGTTGAGCATTGTCGAAGGTTACCAACTTCAATCAGCGGTCGCAGAGTTGCGGCACCAAAGAGGTGAGCGAATCATTGGTTACAAAGTCGGTTGTACATCGCCCAAAATACGATCACAACTGGGAATTGACCATTGTGTCTCTGGCAGATTATATGATTCGGAACTACACAAATCAGGGGCAGTACTGTCCCGCAAAGAATACGCAAACCTTGCAATCGAAGGCGAATTAGCGATAGAGCTTTCGCGTGAACCGACACCGGAAGATTTTTCCGAAATGAAACTACCCGCATGTGTGGCGTGTCTGTTTCCTGTTGTCGAGTTGCACAACCTGGTGATGCAAGGGGAACAGCCCTCCGCGGGAGAACTGATTGCGCACAACGCACTTCACGCCGGAATTGTTAGAGCAACAGGTATCAGCCCTGAAGAAGCCTCTGGTGAGACATCACTGGCAATTTTTGCAAATGCGCAATTACTTGAGGAGTGCAGGGGACCTTCACTGATTCAGACAATTCACACATCTCTGAAATGGTTGATGGAAATGATGCGGACTCGCGATGATCGACTCTGTGCAGGTCAAATAATATTAACCGGATCGATCCCGAGTCTGATTCCTATTGAAGAAGACTGTCATATCCACGTCGAAGCACCGCCCTTTGGTCGTGTAGAAGTGGAGTTTACTACCTGAATCCGTTCTCAAAAGGAGCTTACTATGGCTTATGACGATACTTTGATTGTGGATCACATCAAACAGACGCACAATACAGAACTGTTGAGTGAACGAGAGAAACATCTAGTGGGCCTGGCTGTGACAATGACACGCGGTTGTCAGGTCTGCACCCGCAACCGGATCGAAAAAGCCCGCGGCATCGGAATCTCCGACGACGAACTCAACGCACTCGTGGCAGTGACAGCTGCCGTTAATAGCGGCGTCACCGGAGCCACAGCGCGCGTGGCGTTCGGTATGCTTGAGCAGGAACAGACAGCAGAATGTGGCGACGTCTGCTCACCAAACCCAGAGTGAAGGAAGATTGAAACATGAAAGATGTCGTAAAAATCGGCACGGTCGGTGAGGAACGGTTCGTTGTGAGTGAGGAACATCTCATCGATTTCGCCCATGATGGGATGCCTCAGATTCTGTGCACACCGTGGTTGATCTGGTTTCTGGAGCACGCGGCTCGTAAAGCCATGCTACCTCTGCTTGAACCAGGCGAGAGCACTGTCGGTATGGTCGTCAACGTCGAACACATCGCGGCGACACCTCTGGGAGCAGAGGTCGTCTGCAGCGCGCGGGTGATCTACACCGATGGGCCGGTGATTTCATTTCAATTTGAGGCTCATGACGAACACGAACAAATCGCCCGTGGCACACACAAACTGCATGTGATTCAGGCCGCGCGCCTTGCCAAAAAAGTAGAAAGCAAGCAGCGACGAGACTAGCGCTGACCTATAAAAAGGAACAAGAATTATGTCGCTTAATGAAAGAAAGTACTTGCTACCAGTGCTCACTGTAGTATTTCTACTTAGCACGTTTCTGATTCCTCTCCGAGGTGAAGATGAGAACAAACGAACGCGCGAAGAATGGGTAAAAATATGTGAGAAAAAACTGAAACAGGTCGAAGCCGGTATGGAACGCTGGGCATCTGCGGGGATACCGCCTTTCAAGATTCGTGATATCATGCTCGCCGAATTCATTCCAAATATGAAAGCCGGAAAATATCAGGAGGCGGAAAAAGTCGCTGACCGCGCCCTGAAAATGTTGAAAAAAGGACCACTCGTTTATAAACCAGAAGACTTGAAAAAATATCTTCGGAAAACAAAAGAGACACAGTACATTATTTTACCAATACGCGAAGCGGGTCAGCTCTACGGTGGTCAGACCGACGGCCTGGACAACGGCATTCAACAAACCATTGCCAAAATCGGTAAGGCAACAGATCCCAGGCAGAGAAACTGGGGATTTCACTTGATCATTCATACCTGGAAGTTCGATCCGAAACACAGTGTCAACAAACGCGCGGACATCGCACGGGCCGTGCGTAGTGCCTTTGATGTTGCAATTCGAAATAATGTAGCCGTACATTTTACTATCGACAGTCATGAGTGGGAAAACCGGCCAGACCTCTGGAACTATGCAGACAAAGAGAAGCCAGGCTATGACCCGAAGAACAAAGCAAATGTCGAATGGATTGACTGGGACGGCACGCCGCATCCACATCGATACCGCAACTGGGGAGTCCCTGAGAGCATGGCGCCGGTGATCTGCTATAACAGTCCGCATGTCTTGCGGGAAGTATCCCGTATGATCGGCGAGGTTGTCGCACCACCGATAAAAGCAGGACTTGACAGATTGAAGAAAGAGGGGAAGGAATATCTCTTCTCAGGCGTGACCGTCGGTGCGGAACCATCGCTGCCGAATTATGAGAACATTGATCGGCTAAGGCCACAAATTGCCAAATTGATGGATCAGGATGGATCACCCAAGGCTCGTCTTGGTTTTAACGCTTTGACCAATAAAGGATATAGCAAAACCGAGCCCCCAAAAGATTTCGGGCGGGCGTTGGCGCAGATCAATCAGGAGTATACTTCTTTCTGGTCCCAGAAACTTGCTGAGGCGGGCATTCCCATTCAAAAAATGTATACTCACGTTGCCGCCGGTGCCGGTGTCGTTGGTTCTCCCCAGGTAGAATTTACCAATGCTCCACTCGACATTGCCTTTAATCATCACTCGCGCCCAGGCTGGACAACCTACCCGGTTGGACCGTTTCGAAACGATTTTGCATTACTCTATGAAGAACTTGCTCGCCACGGAAATCCACACTGGGCCAGTACAGAAGCAAGTCCGACGATGGGCCCCTCCGGCGGGAAACACTCACTGTCAATGAAAGATTATCTGGCCCGGCACTTTGATTATGGAGCGACCGTCATCGTGTTTAATACCGGAGCCACAAGTAAAGCGCTTTCGGATTCACTGACTGAAGGGGTCTGGGGCAAAGAAGCACTCCAGGCATATCGAGAACATCTTGCTCCCCCATCAAAATAGATCTCAATGATTTCCATCTCAAGATCATAAATGGCGAAATGCTTTTACCTCGAAAACCATCGAATGCAATAGACACGCAAGCGTTGGTTGTTACAATCATCAAAACTTCAATGCCTGGAACGGTTTCAGGTAAGTTCAAATGGAAGATACAGAATCAATTCGTTCTGCGTTGCCGCATAGAATGGAATCGATGCCCCAGTTTGCCTTACCCTGTTTATTCATGCGTGGTGGTACCTCTCGAGGCCCCTATCTGCTCGCTTCTGACCTTCCCGCAGATGTCACCAGCCGTGACCGCGTACTTCTGGCAATGATGGGATCGCCTGACGCACGGCAAATTGATGGCATTGGAGGTGGTGACTCTCTCACCAGCAAAGTAGCGATCCTCTCACCTTCTCAACAACCAGACTGTGACGTCGACTACCTGTTTGCTCAGGTTAAGGTGACCGAGTCCGCAGTAGACACATCTGCCAACTGCGGCAACATTGTCTCTGGTGTAGGCCCCGCCGCAATTTTGCGAGACCTTGTACCGGTTCAAGATGATACAACAACCGTACGCGTTTTTAATACGAATACCAAAACCAGAATCAACGTCAACGTACAAACCCCCCAAGGTCAGGTCGAGTTTGCAGGTGATGCGCGCATCGATGGTGTCCCGGGAACAGCCGCACCGATCCAACTTGAATTCCTTGACGTTCTGGGACCACGTACGGGGGATGTTTTTCCCACCGGTTCGCGTACTGATGAAATCGAAGGTGTGCCTGTGACCTGCATCGACAGTGCAAACCCGACAATCCTGCTCCATGCCGAAGCACTTGGTGAGGATGGTCACGAACGACCGGAGGAACTGGACGCCGACCATCCAATGCTTGTGCGACTGGAATCGATTCGTCGCGCGGCATCGCTCAAGATGGGACTCGGAGACGCGACGGGGCGCGTTACTCCCAAAGTAGCTCTTCTCTCACCACCGCGCGAAGGGGGACATGTCTGCTCTCGCTATTTTGTCCCTGACCACTGTCACGCCGCACACGCGATTACGGGAGCGATTTCAATTGCTGTCGCTGCAGCCTTTGATGGAACAGTTGCAGAGTCGATTACAGGACACGAATCGGGAAATGAATGCACGGTGGTAGTTGAACATCCGGCAGGCCATGTCGATATTGTTCTGAAACTTGATCCGAAGTCTGATGGACAACAACATGTGCTCAGTGCCAGTGTCTTGAGAACGGCGCGTCTGCTCATGGAAGGCCAGGTATTCGTTCCCGCTGTAGCATTCGAATAATATGGAATGAAAACGAACGTTTATGTTTTAGTTTTCTTTGCTTCGGCAGTCATGCGATAGGTGTAGACTGATCCGTCGGAGTGAGGGACGACCAGATGTCGCCCATCGGCCAAGAGGTCGAGGCCACGGGCCGCAGAAGAAAGCTTGAATGTGTGAAAGAACTCTTTCTCATCTGGCTTATAGAACCAAAGTTCCCCTTTGCC
The DNA here is from genome assembly GCF_007748195.1 of Gimesia aquarii. NCBI lineage: Bacteria > Pseudomonadati > Planctomycetota > Planctomycetia > Planctomycetales > Planctomycetaceae > Gimesia > Gimesia aquarii. Next base: position 1,475,450 of record NZ_CP037920.1, on the reverse strand, counting down.
ACTGCGATTGGCACCTGCACCGATTAAGAATCCATCGAGATGATACCGCACACCCCACGCGATTCCCTGAAATGTTTTTTCAGGTTTAAGTTGTGCTTTCTCTTTGCCGGTTTTCCAGTCGAACAGCATGATAATGGGGTCTTGCACGCCGGCAAATGAGTTGACGACATTTGTAATTCCCGCACTCGCCAGTTCACTGCCATCCGGGCTGAATTGCAAATCACGGGCTCCCCCCATATCAGCGGCGAATTTTTTGTCATAGCCGGTCATCACGGTGGCATCAATGCCTCGGGCCTCTTTACCGGTTTTCATGTCCCAAATTTTGATGAATCCCATCAAATCCTGAGAAACCAGGTGCTGGCCCTCGGGATGAAAGTCAACCGCGTACACATGACGTTCGTGACCTCTAAACGTCTGGAGTAATTTGCCATCCTTGATATTCCAAACCTTGACTAACAAGTCGTTCCCGCATGTGGCAAGTTTGGTCTGATCGGGAGAAACACGAACCCAGCGCGCCGAGCCTTTGTGTGCAGGAATGGTCATTGTCGGTTTTGGTTCGGCGTCTGTCATATTCCAGACTTTGATATCGCCGCCCCAGCAGGCTGAATAAAGCGTATTACCATCAGACGAAAAGTCGAAAGATCGCACCCAACTGGTATGCCCTTTCAACGTACGCTTGGCTTTGGTACTCAAATCCCAAACCTGGATATCTAAATCTTGCGCACCGGCGACAACAAAGCGACCTTTCGGATCGACCCGACAGGAAGTGAGTGGAAAATCATGTTTAAATTGCGCCACCCGATGAGTTTTTGTGGGGTCGATCAAATCATAATCGACGACAGGCTTCTTAGCGACGATGGCATCGGATAAATCAGATTGCTTCGCGTTCATGCCAACAACTCCTTAATGGCTTGTGCAGTAGGATCGCCAATGGGAATCGAGCGGCCGGCAATTTCGTGATCACCGGTTGAATCAATACCGAGCGCTTGCAGGTAGGTGTGGAACAGGTGGCCGGCATCGACTTCGCGGTCAGCGACGGCGGTGCCTTTCTCATTGGTTTTTCCGATGATGGCCCCCGGTTGTATACCACAGCCTCCTAGAGCTATTGACCAAGCGGTGCCCCAATGATCGCGACCATAGCGCACGTTAATTTTAGGAGTCCGACCGAATTCGGAATAGACCATCACTAACGTACTCTCCAACAAACCCCGTTCGTGCAAGTCGTCAAGCAACATCGCAAAGGTTTTGTCGAACTCGCCCAGTTGTTCGAGATGGAAATTAAAATTCTCGGCATGGGAATCGTAACCGTGGTGCGTCACTTTGACACAGGTCGCATCGTTTTCAAGTAAGGCGCGAGCCAGTAAACAATTTCGGCCGAAGTCGTGTGTGCCGTAACGTTCCAGATCTTTTTGTGCGGGTGGCTTCTCGAAGAATGACTTACGGCCCATCAGTTTCGCAGCCTGAATAAACGAAGCATCGAACGATTCCGTCATTGATTTCGTACGTCCCCGTCCAAACTGCTTATTGAATTGCTGTCTGAGCTGAACTCTGCGAGCATCGGTGGTTTGATCAAGGCCTTTTGGTATCGCTAAGTTCTTGGGAGGTTTGACTCCTTCAAATTTCAATTGGGCATGCTGAGCCCCCAGAAAGGCTGCCGTGCTATCGTTTAGGCCACGTGTCGAAATATGAATATAACCAGGCAGTTCACTATTGGCGGGTGCAAGGTATTTCGAAGCAATTGAGCCGACATAGGGAAACTCACCTGCTCTTCTCCCTTTTTCCATGAACAAGCGACCTTGTCCATGGTCGTTCGTTTTTAAATTGATACTACGGACGATCGACAGTAAATGCATGCGTTGCGCAGTGTACGGCAAAAGTTCGGAAATATGCATGCCTGGAACTGAAGTTGGAATGGCGCGAAAGGGGCCTCCATACTCGGTTCCCGGTTTGGGGTCCCACGATTCCAACTGGCTGACGCCCCCCTGCAGGTAGAGTTGCAAGACACGTTTGTGCTGACCTTTGATTTTTTCCGCGTTGGCAGGCGAGCCCAGCAAACCTAAACCGACCGCGCCACTGGCGGCTCCCGCCAAAAACTGACGTCGTGCCAATTGGTGATCCAGTTGATGACAGCCTTGATTTCGTCGCATCGGTTATCCTTCGCTCCGGTGAAGTGGAACAGGTGAGATTGTCATTAATGATTAAATCGAAATTCGTCAGAAGCAAGCGCCGCCCAAACCAATTGCTGCAAGCCTTGATTTGATTGTGCTTGAGTCTCATTTAAATATGCTGCAACTTGTGCCTTTTCCATTTTGTTGGGATGACGCGAAAAGACAGACAAGTAAAGTTCTTCTGCAATTTGGTCAGAAGCTTTCAGTTTCTTGAGCCGGGCCGTGAGATTGTTTTTAGAAGGAACCAGCCAGGATTGCAGTAACGGACCGTTTCGTAAGAAGAGCGCCTGATTGGCCGATGCATCAAACTGTGAAGTTTGCGCTCCCACAATGCCAAACGTCGTCACAAAGGCAGTTACGTTTCTACTTAAAGCATCGTGCAAAGCCTCTTCCTGCCACTGTGGGTCTTCCGTTTTTTTCTGCCCTTTTTTGGCATCCGCTTTTGACTGTTTTGCTTTGAGGCTGTGAAGCGTTTTTTCCGTGAGCCCGGTTGCCTGCATCATTGACCAGGCGAGTTGTTCAGGAGACAAAGGCTTTAACAACGCAACACTAAAGCTGGTCTCTTCCGGAATTTTAGCGTCTTTGGCAACATGACTACTACGCTGATAGGTTTTTGTTAACGCCATTTCGCGAAGCATCAAGCGGATGTTGTATTTGTTTTTGCGTAACGATTCGGTTAACAAGTTGAGTAGTTTAGGATTCGAAGGAGGGTTGTCTGCGTGCCACATATCCAATGGTTCCACCAAACCGCGGCCCATCATCATCGCCCATAACCGGTTGACGATGTTTTGTTGAAACGCAACGTTTGTCGGGTTCGTCATCGCATTGGCTAACTGCAATCTGCGACTATAAACGGGCACCGAACGTACATTTTTGGCCGGCTTGACTTTATAGGGGTCTTTTGGCATCGGTGGGTCAGCGATCTCAGGCAAATCGAGCATGCGAGGAGCGGTCTTACCTTCTTCCTTAGTAAATACCGATGTAAACGAAACCAGACCTTCTGCCTTTTCGCCAATGGAAGCCTTTTTCGTTTTCGGATCTTTGAAGAGATAGCTGCGATTCAAAAACGCGTTTAAGCCATGATAGTGTCGTTGCAGATAATCATTGACATTGGGATGGTCGTGACATTGGGCACACTGTAAGTCGCGTCCCAAAAACACACGTCCTAAATCGCGAGTGACTTCTTCGGCCTTTAATTCGCGATCGAGTAAAAACTTGGCCGCCGGCCGTGTTTTTTCATCGGTTCCATCAGCGGATAAGATTTCGTGAACCAACACATTCCAGGGTTTGTTTTCTGAAAACGAGGTTCGTAAATAATTCCGCCATTGTGCAGCAGGAATATATTTGTCACGACGCCGTTCCATCATCATCGTATCGAAAAAGTATTGCAGTCGCCTTGCATGTTCAGGAGAGGCAAGCAAGCGGTCGACCAACTGAGTTCGTTTGTCGGTTGACTGATCGTTCAGGAACGCGTGGACTTCGTCAACAGACGGGATGGTTCCCGTTAAATCGAGTGTGACCCTTCGCAAAAATGTGGCATCATCGGCTGGTTTGCTGGCATTCTTTTCGAACTGTTCATTTCCGACACCAACGAGGGAATCAATCTGTTGATGCAGGGGAACCTCGGCAAAGAGCGGCAAGTCCATCACAGCAACAATCAGTGTTGCTAAACAAACAACCCGTTGAATGGAGCGTAAATTCATATTACTACTCTATTTAGGAAGGAATCAGCAGGTAGGAGCCAACGTAGAATCAATCATATATCAGCGTTCATTATTGTATCGGAATCCAGTGATGAAATCAATAATTTCCCCGGATAACTTACTTTTTCTCTCGTTTTAGCGGTTTTGATTCCGCATAAATTGAACTCTGATTTTTCTGTGTTGATCGATATGGAATGACTGTTATGGATAGTCGATCCTATCTCTTTCCTCTGAGTATGGTAGAACAGGAAACCATCTGGAGATATTATCGAATCCACTGGTCGCACGGACGATCAGAGTCGATTCCATTCAAGAAACATCGGGACGAAGAACGATCATGTCAGAAGCAAATATTCATCCACAGAGATTTCAAAACCGAGTTGCCTTAGTCACCGGAGGATCTCGTGGAATTGGGCGGGCCTGTTGCTTACGACTGGCGAAAGAAGGAGCGCGTGTTGCCGTAAGTTATCGCAGTGGTCAAAAGGATGCTGAAGAAACCTTACGACAGATTCAAACAATCGGAGGCACTGGCATTGTTGTGCAAGGCGATGTTTCCGACAGTGAGCAAGTCGATCAAATGATAGGCGAAGTCGAAGCTCAACTGGGAGAAGTCGAGCTGTTGGTCAATAACTCGGGAATCTTCCATTATGAGTCACATACCGAATTGACGGAAGACTCGTGGCGTCAAATGCTGGACGTGAATCTGACGGGCACGTTTCTTGTCACATGGCGGGTGAAAGAAGGAATGCTGAAACGCCAGTTTGGTCGCATTGTCAACTTAAGCTCACTTTCCGGTCTGCAGCCACGTCCGATGGCGATCGCTTATGCCGTCAGTAAAGCAGGCATGATCTCGTTCACGCAAAGTACGGCGACTGCCTGGGCAGGCGAGAATGTCCGCGTGAATGCGGTCGCACCGGGATTGATCGAAACCGAAATTCTCTCGAATGTCGACAAAACTGATCTTGATAAAATCATCGAGGCAACCCCGATCCCACGAATGGGAACCCCGGAAGAGGTTGCGGCAATGGTAGCGTTCCTGCTGTCCGAGGAGAGTAATTTCACAACAGGACAAACCCTCGTCCTCAGCGGCGGACGAGGTATGCTGCCGTAGATTGCTTGTATTTTTTAATCTGATCGGCAAAAAATAAATGCTCATTCGATTAAGGGTCAGACTCAAAGATGACTGAAGATTATCCCTGGATGCGATAGGTGACAGTAAGCATCACGGTTTGGTTAAGTCAGATTTTTCTTAAAAACTTGCCAAATAAGAGCAAAGTTGTGATACTACCTTGTACAGTACCTCAATGGTCATCCAGACTGAAAGGCGCCGAACATGTTCCAATGTTGTCAATACATTGATCGCTCTATTTTAATTTTGATCTTTCATATCAGTTTTTTCACTAACACTTCTTTAAGTGAAGAACCAGAGGCACTCGAGACCTTACCACTCATTGGATTTCGAGAACTGAACCCGAATCTGATTATCTCCGATGGAAAAGAAGTCGCAGGTATACCTTCAGATATCTTTATTGCTGGAGTCAAGTCTTCAGATGAAGTGCGCAAAGCGCTCCGTGCAAAAGGGATAAACGAAGAGCAAGCACGCGTCGAGGACTGGTTTTCTGCAGCACAAACCGTGGCTTCATCAATGGCTTGGAATACAGGACAACGAACTCCCTCAGGAAAAATGCAGGTTATAGCAAAATCACCATTTTCTGGAAAAAATGATAAGCTAGATGGAAATCTTTTTGTTGATCTTTCTGCTTCTGAATTATTTCCAACATGGCAAAACAATAAGCTTCAAAACAAAGATTTTTACTATAAGGGAAAAGAAGTTAACTTGATTCGCACGGATGTTCGAACAACCACAATGTTTAAACAGGCGTATGATAAAATTCCAAAAGGACCTCCCGGAGACCCATCGAAATGGAAGTCAAACGACGTTCACAATTGGTCAAATGAAGTCGTTGGTATAGCAGGCAGTCTTACCGCAAAGCCATCAACCTATAATTCAATCACGTTGAAACATGGCTCAATTACGTTCGGAGAACCGCTCATCCATAATGTAGCTCAAAGTAAACCACTGCCAGTCGGTGAAGAGGGTCAAGTATTATCAGTAGAATTTTTCTTCACAATTCGCAATCTGAATCCGAAAAAAATTAAAAACCTGTCTTTCTGCGTCGAAATATCACCTCCCACTGTGATCTCTTTAGAGCTTGTTCCTGAACTTCGTAAATCGGGGGATCAATACAAAAACCTTAAACCTAAAATTATTCCCGGAGGTCTACGAGAAAATCAAGTATTCTGGTCGATGAGTGGTGATGCGATTGAAAAAGGGTCTTACGCTTTTACTGCAAAGATTCGTGTACCCTCAAAAATACAATCCATAAATATCTCTCAGTCTATGGTAGGACGCACGGTGGGATCTTTATGGATCCGAGAACAAACAATCGGAACGCCTAAACCTGTAGTACGACGGATTGCAATTAGTCCGGAAGTGAAAAATGACTGATACCAATCATCGTGAACACAACAAAGAGGAAGTCAACCATGGGCCCCCAAAAAAAATGGGCCATAGCATTCTTTTAAATTTTCTATTTTCTCTGATTTTAATACTCGCCTCTTTTGGATACGCTCTTTGGCAGACTCGTATTATCGATGGGAATTTCCATTTCAATGCAGTCCGCTGGGAATTCGTTTTACCTTTCTCTGCAATTCTGGCTACACTTCCCTGGTTCATTCTCTGGATACGAAGAAAAAAACAGACATCCTTGCAATATCAAAACGACTTGCAAAATTCAAATCCCAGTGATAACAATAAGTGGTATACCTATAACAATAGCGATACCGTTCTTGTATTTATTCATGGAGTCCTTTCGGACAGCCGAAGTTGCTGGCTTAATCAGGAAAGAGACAAGCATGTCTTTTGGCCCGATTTGATTGGCGCCGATTCTCGATTCAATGATCCTGCGATCTTTCTTGCAGGATACTACACCGAAATCAACAGTGGTTCGACAACAATCAGAGATTGTGCAGAACAAGTTTTTTCTGCATTAGGCAGGCCAGATGTAAATGGACATGCTCCTGTGTTGAATTGGCAGCGAATTGTGTTTGTTTGCCACAGTATGGGTGGCATCGTAGCCAGATATTTACTGGAATCGAATCAAAAAGAATTCGAAAATAAGGAAATTGGGCTCGTATTAATTGCCTCTCCATCATACGGCTCAAAACTTGCCAACCGTCTGTCACCAATTATTCGATTTTATGGTCATTCTCAAGGCAAACAGTTAAAGTGGGGCGGGGAATTGAATAAAGACCTCGATTTTAAATTCAAGAAGCTGATTGATAAAAAAAGTATACCTGGATTAAGTGGTGTAGAATTCTACGAAAATCATTTTATTGCCCCGGGAATTTTACGCTTTCTCAAATGGAAGTGGATTCCGCTAAGAACACGTCACGTTGTGGTCACCGAGGAATCAGCGGGACGCTATTTTGGAGCCCCCAAGCTCATTCCCAATAGCGACCATTTTACAAGTGTAAAACCAGACAATCAAAAACATTGCACTCATGAGTACTTTTATGACTTCTTGAAGAATAAAGGGTTACTACCGAAAGATCGTGCAGACAATATTGCTGCAAAACATATCTTAAATACCGTCGATAAAAATAAGAAAGCAAGCGACTGACAAGAGTGATGCATGTGAGATACCAAATCACATTACGAATATAACAAGTAGAAGTCCCAAAATTCCTTTCATAGATTTCATGGGTTTAGACTTGATTCAAAAGCACAACTTTATGTACTCTTAGCGAATGAAATATTTACTATTACTCACCATCTTTGTTGTTGGCTGCTCTGAGACAACTGATCCAGGAACAGCTTCAAATGCCACTTCCGAAAATCTTGGCGAACGAAACATTCCCGTTCCCGAAGACGATAAAATCGCCGCTGCCGCATTAGCTACCATCAAAACAAAGCTGAAATGCGAAAGATGTGGCATTAAACGAGACGAAGAAGACAAAACCGGCTTTCGATATTATGTCGACTGTGATGGCATCAAGTATGTGGTCACTTACGATCCCGAAAAAGACGAAGTCTTGAGTTCGGAACTAATTACAGAGAAGTAGATGTCGTATTGATCGTTTCATGATGCACAACAGATATAGATTGACATTCTCGTCTCTCACTATATCAAGATGAATCGGCTCTCAATCTACCGTAACTCTCTCAACGTGCAGTATGTTCTGACACAGTAACTAATAGCATCTCCTGTCAGGATTCCTCCCACCAAACCCGATCGACTGATAATCGTTGCGAACAGGCAAGCTGAAGCATACACTAGAGATCGAATCACTTCGCCATTCTCATCAGCTCTTTGATGAATCGATCATCATGTATTTAAGGATCAACGGATATGCCTATCAGCCGTCGAGAATTTCTCACCAGTTCCACAGCCGCCGCAACAGTATTGGGTGCGACCTCGTCTGGTACCGCGGGAGAAAAAGAATCAGTTCAAACCCAACCACGTCGGGCCAGGATTGGGATCTCTACGTATTCGTATTGGCGGTACAATGCGCGTACCAAGCTGTCGATTGAAAAATGTATCGATCTGGCGGCAGAGTCCGGCTTTGATGGCGTGGATGTGTTGCACGTGCAGATGAAAGGCGAGTCGAACAAGAAACTGCAAAACATTAAGCGTCGTGCGTTTCTGCATGGGATTGATTTGTGTGGCTTTTCAACACACCAGGGCTTTGTCTCTCCCGATAAAGCCAGACGCCAGAAAAATGTAGAGAAGACCTTACATCAGATTGAATTGGCATATCAAATGGGAATTCCCACGATGCGGGTCAATACAGGCGGGTGGGGGACCTCTGCCAATTTTGATGAGTTGATGCGCAATCGTGGTATCGAGCCGCGACTGAAAGGGTACACCGATGACGACGCTTATGGCTGGGTGATTGGCAGTCTGGAACAATGTTTGAAAAAAGCAGAAGAGTGTGGCGTTCTGTTAGGATTGGAAAATCACTGGGGAATGGCGCGCACACCTGAAGGTTTAATGCGCATTGTGAATGCCATCGATTCGCCTTGGCTGCAAGTTACCATGGACACCGGCAACTTCCTGGAAGACCCGTACGAGAAACTGGAACAAATTGCACCGAAAACTGTTTATGTGCAAGCCAAAACCTACTACGGCGGCGGGAAATGGTACACGTTAGATCTGGATTATAGTCTCATTGCCCAAATCTTGAAGAAAAACAAATACCAAGGTTACATCACGCTGGAATTCGAAGGTAAAGAAGATTACGAAACCGCGATTCCCAAATCACTGGCGATGCTGCGTAACGCCTTTGATGAGTGAAATTGGAAAATGAATAAAAGGAACAAGTTCTATTACACTTCTCTAAAGATTTTGTATTTTGAGCACCAGTTTTGTTGAGTTCAATAACTTGATTTGTGGTTTGCAATTTCCATTAACTTAAAGTGAGAAGTTTCAACACGCCGTAGTATGTCCCAATTAAAAATTCCGAACCAAATTAAGAAAAGTATTCCACTAACACCACTGGTTGGATCCAATATGTTGAGTGGTTCATTTAACAAACGATAAAGACCAGTTGCATATCCACCCAGTAAGCCAATTTGAATATACACAATCAGATACAGACGGAGTGATGAGCCACAGTTTTGTGAAATCAGCCAAAGGTAAGATAGAATCACACTCAAAATGTAGAAATGCATAGGTCCGACAAATGCCTCATACCAGACATGTGTCGTGTAGTCGAGTTCTTCAACAATGAGTGTTTTGAACGCGACTGCTGTCACGTTTGTTGCTAGAAAACAAAGACTGTAATACATCACAAACCAGAGCTTTGACTTTCTGGCAGATGTTTTGAATTCTTCGCAACGGATAAGACTCAAGAAGATTGGAATCGAGATTGCCGTCATCACGGGCATGAACACATAAGCCTCAAAAAAATAGGTTGATCGCACGAAGACAAGCAATGGGCCAAGAGCCTCTCCAAAAGTGTTTGTGAAAGTGGTTTCTTGTAAATCCATACCATTTTACCTGGTAAAATTAAGGTTCAACCAAACAAACGGACCAGTCCGTCCGTGCCGCTTTATGCTTTATGTGATATCGTTCCAGAAGTCAGAATCTTGAAATCTCTGTCTCAAAAAATTGAGATAACATTTTTTACTCTGTGTGTAGACTTCTTTTGAGAAACTCAAGAAGCAAATCACTGCGATGTGGAAGTCAGCTGAGATGAAAATCGAAAGATAAGCAAGCAAGTTCTGTAATGATATGACTGTATATTGGAGATACTTTGTTACCAGAATACCCAAAAAGAGGGAATAGCAAAATTCATTCGTCTTCTCCATCCCCATTCAGAAAACTCCCTAATTTGAATAGGGTGCAAGACCGTTCAAATAGAGGTAGATAGCAGGCTTAACTCAAGCAACGGGATTCGATGTTCTGCCCTCGACACAGCCATTTATGACGCTGCCGAACAACAGATCGGCAAATGGATATGTTGCGTTATCGACGTCAAAATCACGAATTTCACTCAAATTAATGGCAGCCCGCAGAAAATTATCCATGCGTTTGCGTTGTTCTTGACGGTATATGAGGTGCGATGGGAAAACGGAGTCTCGAAACTCGGCTCGTTCCTGGATCATGATTTCCATCGCTTCAGGGTTGAGTTCATAGAACTTGGCATAAGCGATGGCAATGGCTCGCAAGATGGAGAGTGCACTTAACTGATATCTTTGGATTGAGCCCTTCGTTTTTCAGCCCACTATGTCTCAGCAACTTGTTCAACGAGTTCATGATTTTCACTTCGTCGGCAGAAGGTATATCGAGTAGAATAGAGGTTAAAATTGGCTTGCTACTTCAATCTTCATGACCTCGTGCGTCATGCAAGTAATCAAATTTAGATTGTATTGAAACTCGTTTGGATAAGGTTCTGGCATGAGAGTGTCATGATGGAGAAGGGCGGTAAGCTGATGAGTTTCAGATTTGCGCAACATTGTCTGAGAAGTGGTTTAATCGGAACGATATTTTGCATGAATTGTACTCAGAGCGATTCGAAACGTAGTGCTCATGTTGCACTGGTTTTCGTGACATATTTCGTTAACCCTACAATACCAGTGTTTTTCATAGTGCTAAAAACCTCACGCGTTTTCCTGTTCATCTACAAAATAAAATTCGCTCGCGCGCGCGACGCACAAGTGGGAACTTTCGCGAAGGGCGCGGCGGTGTCAAGTTGAAAATGAGTACTGAAAATGGGGAATGTGTCTTGAGATTTACATTCAGGTGATCAAACTGAGCTATGCTCAAAGCAGCCTCTGTTTATGATGTGTTTGGTGCATGACAACTATCCGGATAATTCATTAGACATCTTGACTCCTGGCCAATATAGTTCACTAAGAATCAAATTCTAAGGATCTTTCGAGGAGCAAAGAGAATGAATAAGAAGCCAAAACTGACCACAACAGGCGGCGCGCCGATCGCCGATAATCAAAATTCAATCACAGCAGGCCCCCGTGGTCCGGTTCTGTTACAGGATTACCAGCTGATCGAAAAACTGGCTCATCAAAATCGCGAGCGGATCGCGGAACGGGTTGTGCATGCCAAAGGCTGGGGGGCGTTTGGAACACTGACAATCGAACATGACATCAGCAAATATACCAAAGCGAAAGTGCTGCAGCCGGGAACGCAAACCGAAATGATCGCGCGCTTCTCGACAGTGGCCGGCGAAGCGGGTGCCGCCGATGCAGAGCGGGATGTGCGTGGATTCGCCTTGAAGTTCTATACGGAAGAAGGAAACTGGGATCTGGTCGGCAATAACACCCCGGTATTCTTTGTGCGAGACGCTTATAAGTTTCCCGATTTTATCCATACACAGAAGCGGCACCCGCGCACTAATTTACGCTCCCCCACCGCAATGTGGGATTTCTGGTCTCTCTCACCAGAATCATTGCATCAGGTTACGATCCTGTTTTCAGATCGTGGGTTGCCTATCAGTGTGCGTCACATCAACGGCTATGGCAGCCACACTTTTAGTTTGATCAACGATCAGAACGAACGCTTCTGGGTCAAATTTCATTTCAAAACAGAGCAGGGGCACAAGCACTGGACGAACGAAGAAGCCGAGCAGGTTGTCGGCAAGACGCGCGAAAGTACTCAGGAAGACCTGTTCTATGCCATCGAAAACGGTGACTTTCCTAAATGGAAGTTTCAGGTACAGATCATGCCGGAAACCGATGCCGACCTGACGCCTTATAATCCGTTCGACCTGACCAAAGTCTGGCCGCACAGTGATTATCCCTGTATCGATGTTGGTACCATGGAATTGAATCGCAATCCGGATAATTACTTCGCGGAGATTGAACAGGCCTCGTTTTCTCCGTCCAATATCGTGCCGGGCATCGGATTTTCTCCTGATAAAATGTTGCAGGCCCGCATCTTCTCCTACGCGGACGCACACCGTCATCGTTTGGGCACGCATTATGAATCGCTACCGGTCAACGCACCGAAGTGTCCCGTGCATCATTACCATAAAGACGGCGCGATGTGCTTTAAGTCGAACGGCACAAATTCGGATGCATACTACGAACCGAATTCCTTCAACGGACCTGTGGAGCAACCAGATGTGGCAGAGCCGCCACTCAAAATCTCAGGTGATGCCGACCGCTATAATCACCGTGAAGGTAACGACGATTATGCACAACCTCGCGCATTGTTTAATCTGTTTGATGACGGACAGAAAGCTCGCTTATTCTCGAACATCGCCGCAGCTATGCAGGGTGTTCCCGAAGAGATTGTGGAACGACAGCTCAAGCATTTCGAACTGGTTGATCCTGCTTATGGAGCCGGTGTGCGAGAGGCACTGGGGCGTTCTTAGTCAAAGTCGTAGAGTAGCGGCCGCCTTTAGTGTTTTGTTTCAGACTGAACGCAAAACGCTGAGGGCGATGCTGCTCGAATTGACTCTAAGGCTGACTCGAAAATTTGAGTAAATCGCCGGCGGTCATCAGAGTCAAATGAAGGGCAGTGGTGACTGTTTTTTAATAAATGAGCGCCGACTAAATTGGGGAATAGAGAATAAGAGCGTGCAATCAGAGGTTCTCCGGGGAATGAGAGATCTTTGTCGGCAGCGATTACAAAAACGGGAGCGTTAAGAGATGACATATCGTTCTTCGAAACAAGCGGTGGAACTGAGAAATCGACATTCCAGTACCGCATGGCATCCGTGATGTAAGGAGACCAATATTCATCGGACGTCGTAAATATTTTGTGAACCGCGCGATCGCAGTTTTTCTGCGTGGGAAACAATTTAAATCGCAGCATGGGTAAACCGATTTCCCAGATCCCTTTCAGGACAGGTCCGCGAACAATCGAACCAGGTACGACTAAAATTAATCCACTGATCCGATCAGGATTGTATTTTGCTAATTGCAAAGCCACACTTCCACCCCAACTGACACCACAGACAGTCGCGCGTTCAATTGAAAGTTGATCGAAAACTTCACAAAGCCAGCGGCTATATTCGTCCGTTCCAAAATCCAGACGAACTTGCTCGGCACGTGTTGATTGACCGGGTATGTTGACGGTATAAAACCGTTGTCGTCCCGGTAAATCTTGGAGTTCACCAAGGGCGAACGGGGCTCCCGCTGTCGCACCATGAAGGATTACTATAGGACTCGAATCTTGAGACTCTTCAGGCCCCGTGATCATTACATCTGTGAATCCAAATGAAGTATTGACTCTTTCGGTACGTGTTTCGAATGATAGTCTCGATTCGAATCGATCATGCCATTCGTTTAAGATCCGGAATCCATCGTCACTCTTAGCAAGTTTTACTTGCTTCATAATTTGATTCCCCGATAATGCTGATCAATCAGCAGCTTATGTTGTGCTGCACCAGACTCGACGTCTGAGAATTTTGATTTGATTTGGATCATCAACACAAAATAGTAGTGAGCAAAAAACTCCAACACGGCTGCTTCGATATTGACGTCTTCGCGAATTTCCTTACGTTGGATTGATGCAACGTAAATCGCGGCGATTCGAGTGCCTGCTTCTTTCACCTGGTTTGTGAATTGTTCACCCCAGTCGCCTCGCGCAAACAACGAATGCTCAAGAAAATCGGTATACAACTCTGGCTCGGACGCATAATGATTCAAAAATGACTCTCCAATGTGAACTAGCTGTTCATCCAATGGCTTAGTCGGTTTTAACGTCGTAAAAACTTCGTAAGCAAACTGTTGAATGTCGCCATGGAAAACTTCATACAACAAATCTTCTTTCGATCCAAAATGAGCCATGACCGTTCCGACAGCAACTTTGGATATCGAAGCGATTTCGCGAATCGTTGTATTCTTGAAACCTCGGTTTCGCATGGTGGATCGCGCAGCAGAAAGGATCGCAGAGTGTGTTGCCTGCCTTTGTTTTTCACGTTTTGACTCTGGTCGCAAATCAGTCATACAATAATACTATCACATTTACTGAACACGTTCAATGAACGCGTTCAGTAAATTTTGACCTAATTCTAACTTAGTGAGTACAGAACAAATCGCCCTCAACATTCTACTTCGATACTTTGGGCACGACTCCGTGTTTAATGTAGAGTTCATGCCGTCGGCAGAAGAGAATTTCAACATGTCATGTCGCAACGAGTTCGTCTGACTCGTGTTTTGTCGTTAGATGGGAAATCAGAATGAAAAGACTGCTTGTTATTGGACTTTGTGTTGGCATATCCGCTTTGGCTGTCGGAATCACTGGCTCACTGTTTTCACAACGCCCCCATCGTGGGCGACAACAACAGCAACAACGCGAACAGTCTCTTGCTGAACCGTTCCTGGGAGTGACGACTACTGGCAAAACGAAAACAGGGCTCTTCAAAATCAAATCCACGGGTGTCTCAACGAAGCCGGTGCGGGTCGCGGCACAGGCTTTCCTGGATAGCCTCTCGAAAGAGCAAGCCAGCCGCACGAAGTTCCCGGTAGACGATCTGGAATGGCGGAAATGGGATAATCGTCATCGGTATCCACGTCAGGGAATCGGGTTCAATGAGATGTCGCAAGAACAACGAAAACTGGCATTCGCCATGCTCCGCGCCAGTTTGAGTGCGAAGGGGCTCAAGAAAACTCAGGATATCATGAAACTCAACGGCACACTGGCAGAGTTGACTAAACGATTTGACGAGTATGGCGAGTGGCTGTACTGGATCACGATTATGGGAGAACCGTCGGCAATTAAGCCCTGGGGTTGGCAGTTAGATGGTCATCATGTCGTCATCAACTATTTCGTTTTGGGCGATCAGGTGGTGATGACTCCGGTCTTCATGGGTTCCGAGCCGGTCAAAGCAGAATCGGGCAAGTTCAAAGGCACAGTGGTCATGCAGGAGGAGCAGAACAAAGGGCTTACGTTGATCAAATCCTTAAATGCAACACAGCAGGCTGATGCAATCGTCCGTAGTTCGAAGGGACCGACCAATAATCTCACTGAAGCATTTCGTGATAATGTTGTGCTTGAGTACGCCGGCATCAAGGCCTCGCAGTTGGATGCCCAACAACGGGAGCTACTACTTGAATTAATCTCCGAATTTGTTGGTAACATGGACGCAGGACATGCTCGGGTTAAGATGAGTGAGGTCAAACAACACCTGGACGAAACCTACTTTGCCTGGATGGGTGGTACGAATTCTGAGAGTGTTTACTATTATCGTATTCAGAGCCCGGTGATCCTGATTGAATTCGATCACCAACGACCAATTGCCCTGGGTCGTTCAGGGACGCCGACGCGCAATCACATTCACACTGTGGTACGCACTCCGAACGGAAATGACTACGGCAAAGATCTCTTGCGACAGCATTATCTGAAGCACCATCATCATCATGAGACTGATGAGCACTCACAGCCACAAAAATAATCATGGATGGGAGCGATGCCAGAGAATTGTTGCTTTTTTTGATCTAAATTATCAGCTTTTGCGTATTTGTCTGGAAGTCGCAAAAGGAATTGAAACCAAATCCTCAACCGATTGGTATTAACGATGACGAGTTAACATTAAAGTTACTCTCTATTCAATCTAAAATACCAATGAATCATTGATAGACCTGAAAGACAGCAGTATGTGGAAACTTCTAGGTGCGATACTTGTCATCGTCTTAAGCCTGTGGTTCATTTTTTCATTACCAGTAGTCCCCTCGCATTCAGCGAGTTTCTGGCAAGCAGAATCCTGGATGCAAAAAGATTCGACATTGCCCGAAACAATACCATCGCGCGTGCTGGCTCTAACAGATCTACCCCCACTCGAACCGGCACCGACTCCCGATATTCTGCTTGCCGCCATTCAAAAAAGTAAGGAAGTGGGCTGTGATGGTGCTGTGTTGACCTATTCATGGCCTTCATTGGAACCCCGACCAGGTGACCTGACTTTGGAAGAGTTAAAAAACGGTATCGTTATTAACAAGGGACGTGTCCTTTTCCTGGGGATCCAGGTACTCAATACAACTGTGAAGGATCTCCCCACTGACCTGCAGACAAAACGTTTTGACGATCCTCAGGTTATCGAACGCTTTCAATCCTTCCTCGATGCTTTAGCTCCCTTATTGCAAAATCGCGTTCGCTATCTTTCAATCGGAAACGAAAGCGATATTTATCTGACAGCCCATCCTGACGAAATCAATGCTTATGCAACATTTTTAAATTCTGCTTACAAACATGCTAAAAAAATTGCTCCCGATTTAATCGTAGGAACTACTTTGACTGATGCTGGTGCATTACAGCCTGAATTTCAGCAGTTAGTTAAAAACGCAGATGCCCATTTTCTTACCTACTACCATGGTCAAGTTGGTGTGGAGGGAACATTTAAAGATACAACGAAAGTAAAAGAAGAGATCCTTAAATTATCTACAAAACTCGATGAGCGTCCGATTGTTTTTCAAGAGATTGGTTTTCCTGCCCATGACCAGATCAGCTCTGCAGAGAAACAGGCTGAATTTGTGAATGGAGTTTTCGATGCCTGGGACGAACTCAATTCTCGCGTGCCATTCCTGAACTATTTCATGATGTACGACTTCCCGGAAAGTATTATTAATGATCAACTCACTTATTATGGCGTTGACGACGACACTAAGCCATTGGTTAGATTCCTGACCACTCTCGGTCTGCATCAAGTGGATGGGACACCCCGAGAAAGTTGGAGTGTGTTCGAACAGCGAGCTAAAGAACTCAAAAAGTAACTACATCATTCAGGTCGATGAGTGTTTTTATTTAAACAATATAAAGGAGAACAAAGACTTGAAACACACTGTAATTTATTGATGAGTTGCTTTTTGTTTGTGCCTTGGCGCGATGGTAGCCAAACCACCGTCAACACCCAGCACTTGACCTGTGATCCAACTATTTGCGGGTTGCAATAACCATGCGATCATCGAAGCAACGTCAGCGGGTTCACCGATTCGGTCCAGTGCATGCATTGCGGCCGAAGTAGACTGAGCAGTGGGAGTTTCCCATAGCTTTTTTGTCATATTAGATTTAATTAATCCCGGAGCAACCGCATTGACTCGTATTCCACGATTTGCATACGTTGCAGCAGACGAAAGCGTTAAGCCGATGACCCCTGCTTTGGCAGCCGCTATGGCTTCATGGTTTGCAAAACCGATCCGCGCTGCTGCGGAAGAGACTAATACAATAGCACCTCCCGTCTGCCGCATGACTTTTGAAGCACTGCGTACTGTCACGAACGCGGAACTAAGATTTGTCATCAAAGTCTCCTGCCATTCTTCATCCGAAGTCAGATGCGCAGGTTTTAAAAGCACGGACCCGATACAATTCGCAACCCCGTCAACTCGACCGTATTCAGTATGTGCTGTCTGCAGGCATTCCTCGATGGAGCTTAATTCAGATGCATCTATATTACAGAAAGGTGAGTCTAACTCCGCCCCCAATTCCTGAAGTTTATTTTTGTCACGACCGCCGAGTAATACATGATGGCCAGCACTAATCAGACCACGACTCAACTCGGAACCAACGGAACCAGTTGCCCCCAGAACCACGAATTTTTGTTGTTCTAACTTTGAACCAGATCTGTTCATGTTCTCACTTTATCTTAATTTAAAAATGGAGATTAGACCTTCTTAAACAAGAAAAGCCTTCTATAAATCTCCATAGTTAGAGACGTAGAATTGTCAATAAGAGAATTTTCGATTTACTAGTTCTTCTCTCATTATTTGTAGAACTTCGGCTCTTAATCCAAATATTTGTTCAATAATTAAGCTGAGAATTCATATGCTCACAATCAGCAAATCAGATTCACGAATCTATAGACTGCAATCGGAAATATTAATTCCTTTCCCACTCTCAGTCGTTTTTGATTTTTTTGCGAAAGCGGAAAATTTGGAGGTCATTACACCTCCATTTTTAAACTTTCAAATTCTGACACCCAAGCCGATCGAGATGCATCAGGGGACGCTAATAGATTACGAGATCAGCCTTCATCGAATTCCCCTGAGTTGGAAAACGGAAATTACAGACTGGGAACCACCTCATCGATTTGTTGACAATCAAATTAAAGGGCCATATCGCTTATGGCGTCATGAACACACGTTTCAAGAGCAAGAGAAGGGGACGCTCGTGATCGATAAAGTAGACTACTCGGTTTATGGTGGCCCATTAATAAACTGGCTGTTCGTCAGACGAGACCTAGAACGTATTTTTCGTTACAGACACGAACGATTAAAAGAATTTACTGCAGAGGGAATTAAGAGCTGAGACAGTCATTCATTATGTGAAAAAACAGATCAGATCCAAGTGATTTGTTTGGCTTGAATTGATCCAATGACAAGGATTAGTCAATTCGAATTATTTTCCGAAGCTCAAGATTTAAGATTTCAATACTTCCCTGAAAATGCCCCCGCCTCAAAAAGATTGGTATATGCTTTCAGTGAACCCTGACGTTAAGTAACAATTCAATAATCACTTAAGTCAATTCTAGATTCATCGTATCAACGTGATAAATTACTTTTCCTACAATTGACCATAAATATATTGACATATTTGTGCAGCTCTGTAGACTGTAATTAATCGAATGTATATTAATGAACTATTGTATTAATTTCACCTACATATCAAAGCAGAAGTACCTATAAGTATTCAAAAAGATACTCATTTATTTGTTTTTCATTGAACTTAATTCGCTGAATATACGTCTAAAAATACATCTTACCTATTTAAGACTGTGGGCTACTTCTCAATCCCAAAAACAGACCTCGTTTTGAGCTCAACAAACTCTCCGAGTAAGACGTATTTTTGAAAAGGAAAGTTCATACAAATCTAAAGAAAATCAGCTTCTCACCGAAATAAAGAGAAAACCTAAGTGTTTTCTTTAGGCACTAAACTGTTCTACCAACTTATTCGACAAGTTTATTTGTGATGAATTTTGCATATGCCCAACCGAAGTTGAAACTGGTTGAGCTTAGCTTGTCGAAAATCCATTTTGAAATAAGAAAGCGTAATCAATTTTAATTGATTTTTAAGTATTGAAAGACAACTGAAAAACGGCACTACATTAACAGTTTGCTTCAAGATACGACTGTAGATTAAAAAGGAATAAAATAATGTGGGTTGTTACTCATTTGCGAAAAGATAGATCATCAGACTGCTTCGAGGTGATTGGCTCGTATGGGCCTATATATGACATTGATCTGGCTCATCAAATACAGACCAAATTGGCAGATGAGAGTGAAAATCTCGAGGATAAATATGTACTTACCCCTCTCAATGAAGTTCTTGACATGTTTTTCAATGAATGTAACTGAAACGATCGGCTGACAGGAGATCAGATAGAATATTATTCGGATATCGACATCTTGCTTCAACTTCACTCCCCGCTTCCTTTGCAGGAGTTCCATCACAGACAGGATTGAAGTCTGAGTTGATCCTGGAGAACGAATCTTTGAAAGCGGACATAAATGTTAGAACCATTGACGTTTATCAGCTGGTGTAATGAAAGGCTTTCCAACAAGAAAGCAACGCAGATTTTCTAACAATGTTTCCAGGTGTCGTTCTGGTACGCGAGTTGAAGCAGCCGCGATGTGGGGTGTAATCATCACATTTTCCATGCTCCACAAAGGGTGCTCTTTCGGTAAAGGTTCGATTTCAAATACGTCCAAACCAGCACCAGCAATTTCGCTGTTTTGTAATGCAGTTGTTAAATCCTGCAGATCGACGATGGCTCCACGACCAATATTGATCAGGTATCCTGTCGATTTCATTTGTTGGAACTGTTTTGTTCGAAACATTTTTTCGGTCTGAGGAGTATGCGGGGCAGCGATCACGACAAAATCACTGACGGCTAATAAATCCTCTAAGCGATTAACCTCCCAAACTTCATCGATTACTCCAGGAACTTCTTTTGTACAAGGATCGACGGCGTACACTGTCATACCGAATGCAGCAGCACGCCTGCAAATTTCACTGCCGATACTACCTGCTCCAACGACTCCCATCGAACAATCTGACAAATGTAAATGACTTCGGTCGACTTCACTCTCCTGACCTGGCCCCGTCACAAAATCGGGTTTACCCGCTTGGCCGCCAATAGGCTGCCAATGAGATTTTGTCTGTTGCCTGATATAGAGATGCAAATTCCGAGCAAAGCAAATTACAAACCCGAGTACATGATCGGCAATGACATCGTAAAATAGACCGCGCATGTTGGTAAGCTGGCATGGATGTTCTACCAGTTCTGGAAAGACATAATGCTCTAAGCTTGCCGTCGGGGTCTGCACCCACTTTAAATTCTCTGCCACTGCCAGCAATTGTGGAGTTATTTTTCCAAAGAATGCCTCTGCCGTTTTTATTTCTTGTAATGCTTCGGAAATCTCTTTTGCATTACAAATAGATAACTCATCAGAAATTTTTTGTATTCTTGAGATTCTTTCAGAATCGATTTCGGGATAAATTAATAACTTTGTCATATCAATCAATGAGTATTAGCTTCAAAAATGTTCTATGGTGCCGCTGATAATTCTTTCGATTCCTTCAGTAGTTTTCAGAATCAAAAAACCCTCGTTATCGATTTCAAGGCACACCCCGTCTTTGGTAATTGAACCTGTTGTCACACGAATTTTCCTGCCGTTTAATAAACAATAACGACGCCATTCACTCATAAATTCCTTATTTCTATTTGCGACATCATACAACCGATTCTCAATTCCATTGATCAGATCAATCAGAGTAGTCGCCATTGAGTATCGCTGATGGGTCACCTCGTACAGGGATGTTCCCATTGATTGTAAGTCTTCAGTAGCTGAATGAAATGAGTTATTCAGATTCAGTCCCACCCCTATGACAACCAGCCCTGGTTGATCGGCTACGGTTTCTACCAGAATTCCACATACTTTTTGCTGCTGCAAATAAACATCATTTGGCCATTTCAAAGCCAGTTTAAATTCAGAAAGATATTTTTTAAGTGTTTCGCAAACCGCTAAGCCTGTTGCTAATGCAATCAGTGGTTGCCGCTCGATTGAAATCTGAATTTGCCCAACATCGACAACCAGAGAAAAGGCCAATGCCCCTTCAGGTGACCACCAGGAATTACTACCTCGGCCGCGGCCTGCAGTTTGCTTACCAGTCAAAACCAAACTTGGTAAAGTCATTTTACTTGATGAATTTGACTTTTCAGGAGAGCAGAGTGTATTTAGCGCCCACGTATTAGTCGATGATAGACTTTCAAAATAGTCTAGATGCTCAATGAACGTTTCCGTCTGGATTGCTTTTAAATCATCAGCAGTAAACGGCAACATTCCAAGCTCAATTCAAGCGAAGAGATCAAAGATTATGAATTTTCAGTCAAAGCAGTGATGGCTGCTTCTCTTGAATCATACAAAGGCCAGAGTGTTCCAATTTTAATACACTTCAAGATATTTTGCATATTTTCACATGCATTACAGAAAACGGCTTGTCCCCCGCTTTGCTTCGCGCGCTGCAATAGACGAATAATAGCCCCAATAATAATGGAATCCAGATACTCAACATAAGTCAGATCAATGATGACATTTCTCACTTCAGGAGCATCTAGCATGCGTAGAACCTTATTCGATTCAATCTGAACGTTACTGTATTGAAATTGTAGAGTCGAACCTTGAGGGACTACGATCAGATTTTGTTCAACCTGTTCCACCTCAAAAATATCCAATTTTTCTATCATCGATCAATCCCAGTATGAAACGAATTCAAGGATCTCCAAGAAGTTACCAATGTATTAATTTACTATGAAGAATAAACGAAATGTTTTACAGAGCATAACTAACCTTTATTCAAATTTCAGTCTTGGATTCGAAACTCTCAAAAAAATCGAAACGATTATTCTAAAATGTACAGTCTGTACCTTATTACGGCTATATAAGGCAGCAAACACTTTCTCAATCCCCATCTTCAAATGTGTTATTTCAGTTGCCTAATGTGAAATATCTTAACTAGAATGGGAGTTTGCTGGAGAAAATTAGATTTTGTTCCATTGAATCTGGTTGTAATACCTATAATCAGGCGTATTCAAAGAGTTTTCTGATTTCGAATTATCGCTTCAAACCGATAATTCCATAAATCTGAAGAATTTTACTAGGAACCAGCCGATAAATTTATCGAAACCATCGATAAACTCATATGGACAGCCTCTAGCTAAACTTACCTGAATCAGCCCGTTGAAAAGCCGTATGTCAGCTTCAAATTTATCCTGGAAAAGTAGTCCACGAAGACTATTACGTTCAATTTTAATGTTGGACGATACTGCGCATTCCATTGCCCTAGGCACAGCTATAGGCATGTTTATCGCGCTCACGCCTACTGTTGGCATTCAGATGTTGATGGTGATTTGCTTTGCTTTTGTGACACGACCTTTATTTCGATTTAATCAAATTGCCTCGTTGATCACAGTGTATATTTCCAATCCGCTAACAATGATACCAATCTATTGGTTTGATTATAAAGTAGGCACGTACTACGTCGGTGGGTCGATGAATCAGAAAGAGTTCGCCAAAATTTTCGAATTCGAAGGCTTCAGCGGATGGTGGGAGACGGTCAAACAGCTCATTCTGGAAGTTGGCTCTCCACTCATCATTGGATCATTAATCGTAGCCACGTTTTGTGCTTTGGTGACCTATCCCATTATGCTCAGGTTAGTCATGCACTTTCAAAAAATGAGACCCACAGCCACACAGGATGAATCTGAGACTCAAACTGTAATACCACATAAGCCTGTCGATTCAGACCAGACTACAAAATCTGTCCACATCCATTCCAGTTAAGCGTTGAACTCAATCTTAACTCTCTCATAATAGTCAATCGATGATTCATCTGATTTTATTGAGATTTTAAGGGACAGCAAATGTCATCTACAAAGTATGACTGCTTATGCGCGGGGATCATTGTTGCAGACCATATCTGTAAAGCCATTGATCATATGCCGAAACCGGGAGAGTTAGTGCTTACAGGTGAGATGGAGCTGGCTATCGGCGGCTGTGCCTCAAATGTGGCAGCTGATTTGGCCAGACTTGAAAGACAAGTCGCTATCGCCGGAATTGTCGGTCAGGACGTTTTTGGGCGTTATGTCGAAGAAAGCTTGATCCAATCTGGCGTCCACTGTGATTACCTCTTGAAATCAGATCAGCTCCCCACCAGTGGTTCTTTTGTTATCAATGTTCAGGGGGAGGATCGTCGATTCATTCATTCGGTTGCCGCCAATTCCTTGTTTACAGGAACAACGGTCACACCAGATCAAATACAATCGAGTCGGATTCTCTATTTGGGTGGATATTGCCTTTCAGAGGAATTATCCCCTGAAAATGTGTCAAATATGTTCCATATCGCCAAAGAAGCCGGCGTGACGACCGTGCTGGATGTTGTCACTCCCAAACAAGACGACTACTGGAAAATGCTGAAACCGGTTCTGCCTCTCAGTGACTATTTTCTGCCCAACAATGATGAAGGAGAGTTGATAACAGGAAAATCAGACCCGATTGAACAAGCGCGCGAATTTAAGGCGGCAGGAGCTAACACGGTCATCATTACCTGTGGGAGTGAAGGCAGCATCTTGATGAGTGAGAACAAGACGATTCAATCTGAAATTTATCCTGTGAATCTGGTAGATGGCACTGGGAGCGGCGACGCGTTTGTCGCAGGGTTCATCCACGGCTTACTGGAAGAAGGAAGTCCGGAAGAATGTCTCCAGTTTGGCTCTGCATTAGGACATAGTTGTGTTCGTGCGACTGGCGCCACTGCCGGTATTTTTACCCGAAATGAATTGAATCAGTTTGTCAGTTCTCATGAGTTACCAATTGAGACCGTCTGATTTTCGACAAATTCCTATCGATTTTTATTGACATAAATAAGGCTTAACGACTTTCGTCCAGACCAGGTATCCTTCGTGATTTAAGTGCAAACCATCTGATTTGAACAATTCAGGACGCGGTTTACAATCAGCTCCTAACATCGGGTTCCAGACATCGGCATAATCCAGAAAATTATGATTTGCACATCGCTGGCAAATCAGTTGATTCGCTTTCATAATCGTATCAGCCAGTTCCCAACGTCGAAGACTTGGTTTGATAGCAATAAAAACGATTCGCGTTTTGGGAAGCCGTTTATGGATTACTTCTGTAAATTTCTGGAAATCGCCAGCCACTTCCTCCGCCGTCCGATCACGTGAAAGATCGTTGTCACCTGCATATAAAAAAATCAACCGCGGTTCGTGATTCAAAATGATGCGATCGGCAAAATGAGTTGAATCGACGATTTCGGATCCACCAAATCCTCGATTAATGGCTTTTTGACTGGGAAAGTATTTTTCTAAGTCCCAAAGCCGAATACTTGAACTGCCGACAAACAAGACCCCCTGCTTTTGAACTCCCTGCTTTTGATCCTTCAATTCAAACTCTGAAATTGATCGTTCCCACCTCTTAAAATCATGTTCGGATTTCTCATCGGCCCAACTATCTATTGAAAAGTGAAAGAACAAAACCATTATGATCATACGCGGAATAATGACTCTTGTTTTCATTGCGTTCCTCATCACTAAAATGCCAGAAAGATTTTTGTTTTCTGAATTCCTGAAATTAAATAATGAAATCATGGAACTCGCTGAGAAATTGCATCCCAGGCCGACAAAGCATCACGATTAGCGGCCACATCGTGAATACGTAGGATATCAACAGATTGTTCTGCTAAAGCGAGTGAAACTCCAATCGTACCTGCTAGACGTTCTTCAACCGATCGATTAAGTAATTTCGACAAAAAGCGTTTACGAGAATGGCCAATAAGGACAGGAAAACCCAGTTCTTTAAAATCTCGAATGTTCGACAAAATGTCTAAATTATGCTCAGCATTCTTCCCAAACCCCAGACCAGGATCAAGTACAATCCGATCCTGTTCAATTCCAGCCTCAAGCAATATTTGCAGACGTTCACCAAACCATGCTTTGATATCAGTTACTACATTCTGATATTCAGGATTTTTTTGCATGGTTTGTGGAGTTCCTTGAATATGCATACAAATCAAGCCAGCCCGGGTTTCTAAAGCGAGAGGGATCATATCCTGATCAAAAGTAAAACCCGAAATATCATTTATGATGGTGGCTCCCGCCTGGATTGCCTGCCTGGCTACCTCTGCTTTTGTTGTATCTATGGAAATGGGAACCTGAGTTTGTGCTGATAACGCTTTAATGGCTGGAATCACTCTTCTTAATTCTTCATCTAAAGAAACTGACTCCGCCCCAGGACGAGTGGACTCTCCACCAACATCTAAAATATCAGCCCCCTCTTGAACAAGCTGCAACCCTTTTTTGACAGCAGAGTCAAGTTCAATCGCCTCTCCTCCATCTGAAAAACTATCTGGAGTGACATTCAGAATTCCCATGAGTAGTGGTAACCGACTGAAAGGTATCGATTTTGAACCACACTTCCAGACTGGCAGAGAACCTGTTTTTTCGGTTGAGCTTTCGAGAGGTGGTGAATTCACTCAATAATCCATCAAATCAATAGCAGTGTTGATAAGGTTTAAGCTTCATTATACCTACTTTTACTGCCCATTCATCACTCTTGCAAGCCGGAAGCAAACGAGACCGCACTTATCAGGTTGAATCCGACATCATAATTTTTTGAGCAATCAAAACCAGTCTATTGTTTTATGATTCTGCTTGAAAACGTCAGGTCTCGCTCAGATTCTGTTTGGAGGAAAACGCTCAATCATCACTATATTCGGTATTAAACAGCCAAAAAGAGTTACTTCAGGAAATTGAGGATTTTTAGAGAAACTTAACTTTTTGTATTGTCTTTACTTTGACAACGTA
Source organism: Gimesia aquarii (assembly GCF_007748195.1). Classification (NCBI taxonomy): domain Bacteria; kingdom Pseudomonadati; phylum Planctomycetota; class Planctomycetia; order Planctomycetales; family Planctomycetaceae; genus Gimesia; species Gimesia aquarii. Next base: position 1,449,235 of record NZ_CP037920.1, on the reverse strand, counting down.
ATTCGTTCTGGTATTGTAATCAGCGTATTTGCTGTAACCGGCAAATCTTACCAAACTAGAAAAACAGACCTGTTTTCTCTAAGTACGTAGGCTTAGAGACATCGCTGAAGAATGAGCAAGTGGCTTTTTTCAGCGAAGTGGAACCACTTTTAATTAAAGAATCTCAGGAGTACACCATGATTCGAAAAGCTGTCACACTCTCAATGATTGCTGCATTGACTTTGTTCGCTGCATCTTTCAGCACATCAAACACAGAAGCTGGGTTACTAAACCGCTGCTGTAAGCCAGAACGCGTTCGTTGCTGTAAACCACGACGTGAACGCTGCTGTAAGCCAGAACGCGTTCGTTGCTGTCGACCACAGCGCGTTCGTTGCTGTAAGCCAGAACGCGTTCGTTGCTGTCGTCCACAACGCGTTCGTTGCTGCAAGCCAGCTCCAGTATGCTGCCCAGCTCCAGCACCAACATGCTGTGCACCAGCACCAAAGTGTTGCCCAGCTCCAGCACCAAAGTGCTGCAACGCTTCACCTTGCTCAAGCTGCGAAGGTTCAGCTGCACCTGCTAGCCCTGCTCCAAAAGCAGAAAACGCACCAGCTCCTCCAAAGAAAGCTCCAGCTCCCGCTCCTAAAAAAGCGTAAGCTCAGCTGATTCTGACGGGTAACGCTTTTTGTGTGACAGCCGTCAGGAGCTATAACAAACTTAAACAGCCTCTATTGACTCGAGCAATAGAGGCTGTTTTATTTTTCCAAGGGACGCCAACAGACTCAATAGAGTAGTTATGCCGACTTTGCATAGGTAAGATCTGAATCGGGGCTCTCAGGATTACTTGCACTAGTAATCAGTTTCTCCAGCCTGGGAAGCATTTTTTCTCCCAAACGAGTCACTTGATAATACACTCCCGAATCTCGCCCGGAAAGCTGGAATTTTAGTAAATCGAAGGCAATCAGCTTACCATGAATACGGGGGAGTCGCTCCAAAACAACTCCTTCTACTTTATTCTGGCGACCAATCCAACCATCAAACTCAGGGTTTTGTTCCTTAGCCTGACGTTGTAACTGGCTGTAATGGTTCAGTACAAGACACCACTCGGGATTTTCCATCATCTGTTCTAATTCTAAGTCGATCATATTTGTTCTATCGACTTTGGCTTAAAATCAGTCGCGTTGATTTTCCTCTGTCGACACGACCGACATAACAGGACTTTAGTCTGGCCCACTTAGGGAGAAAAACAGCAAAAACCCCTCAAGATTCTCAATTCCAACGAAATGTCATTTCGTGAACTCAGCTCGATTCTTGTTCAGCTCTATCAAGGCTCACAATGTTTTCATTGGAGGACAACTCACGGAGGCAAAAGTCTTGTGCAGGTCGGTGAATTTGTAGCGGATGAAGCGATTATTTAAAACGGGCATTACATGTTAGTCTTGGAATCAGAGACCTCACCTAATGCAGCATTCATGGCGTTGGTAATCTCAAAATCGTGTTGATGGTCCTGAGTATAAACTCTGAATATCAGAAAGCTCACCGGCAACGCCCTAAATAATTCATCATCGTTAAGCTCCTGTGTTTCCTCGGTGCCCGGATCAAGGAGGAAATTTTGGCCTCCTGCAGGTAATCTCCCACTAGGACGATGATAATGCTTGGCGACATCAATTCTTAGTGGAATCTGATTTAACTCCGCAGGCAGTTTGGCACGTACCCGCTTTTCGACCAGATCAGGCTCAGAATAAATTGAGGTATGGACGGCCGTTCCGGAATGAAAATTGATCGATCGTTCACAGGCCATCTTCCACTCGACATTTCGTGAAAGAATCCCCTGCCAACGTTTACCTAAACTTTGAACATCCGGATCAGAACTTTTCTGAAACCTGCCAACGTCGACAAGAAAAGATGATTCTGTAAATCCCAAGTACTCATCCAACTTTTCAAGAGGATTTCCATGGAACAGGTGCTCCATTGTTTCAGGGAAAATCTCTTCCAAAGCGATGTCGACTGCGCGAACAGTGCGATGATAATAAATCGTCCTGAAAAGGTTGGCTCGGGTTTCAATAAAATTGACTAACGCAGGTAACCCACGACCATGAATAGTTAAACCCTCTGACGTAAAAAAACTATAGTGTACCAATCGTGATACATCGACTGCCCGCGTGTTATACCCCGACATATAAGCATCGCGTAAAACGAAGTCCATATTATCGACAGTATAAATTCCGCTGAACATTGCCCGCAGTTTGCAAAGCCAATCTGGATTTCCATCTTCGCTTTCAGAATCTCCAGCGGGTCGCCGAATGAGCCAACCGATCTGTTTAGGATCCAATTCTTCAAGAGGATTTAAGCGCCCATTGGGATTTCTACGAATTCCTCGAATCAAATCACCCAATTCGTTTTCAATGATATAGGCACCGATGTCTTCATGGGTCAGCTCAAACTGATCCAGGTAATGATCGTCAAAAAAATGTCCGAAGGGGCCATGACCGACATCATGTAATAAAGCAGCCAGTCGAACCAGACTTTCGACATAGGGCAACGAAGGAACATTCCTGCATGCGCTATTCAGAGAATCATACCAGGCATTTATTGTAACAGAAGCCAGATGCATCGCTCCCAATACATGCTGAAACCGCATATGCTCTGCAGACGGGAAGACCCACCACGCCGTTTGTAGTTGATGAATGTGCCTGAGCCTTTGAACCCAGGGATGATCTATAATTTCCTGTTCTGAGACTTCATCATCAGGAATTCCTGTTTTAGAAGTAAAGGGAATATATCCATGAATCGGATCATGAGTCAAACTTTCGGAAATAAAATCGCGTACCATTTTCTCACAGTTTCAATTGCATTATAGTGCTACAAGTGCTCTGAACATGTTTTCATAATTTTGAATTTTGTTGCAGATTAAAAAATCCTAATGGCATTGTCACATCTTCCAAGTCGCTTTCAATATCAAACCCATCATCCGCGGCGCTGCCGTGTATTGCGACGAATAGAAATCTTTGCGCTAATCATCGCGGTGATCGCCCTTGTTATTCTACATGGCTTACTGAAGATTACCACTATAGTACATTGGGAACTAGGTGGCACTATTGTTCTCGCAATGCTGTATTTTGGATTCAGCCTCTCACTACGCTATTTTTGGTATATCTCAAAAAAAGAGTTTATTAAGCGAAATCTGATCTACCTGTTGATTTCCGGCTTTTGGTTACTCACTAGTCTGGCGATTCTCATTTTTCACAATTTGATCCCTAACCAACTGGAATTGATTTTAGATGTTTCAGAATTTTGCATTATCCTCAGGAGCCTCTATGAAACGATCATATTAATTCGTCGTGTTTCATCCCGAGGTTGGAATCCAGCGTTAATCGTTGCCGCTTCGTTTCTCATCCTGATTGCCATTGGAACCACCCTCCTGATGTTTCCTTCAGCCCGAGTTCAGGACCTTACTGACAAAGATTCGGAAACGGCCCCTTTTCTGGTTGCCTTATTTACATCCACCAGTGCCAGTTGTGTCACAGGACTCACTATTGTTCCCACGGGCTCCTACTGGAGCAGAACCGGACATACCATTATCATGTTTCTCTTTCAAATTGGTGGTTTAGGTATCTTAACATTCGGTGCCTTTTTTGCAGCCGCTTTTGGACGCACGATGCAAATTCGTGAGAGTGTCACATTCAGCGAGATGCTGGAATCGCATCAAAGAGGAGATGTCAGACGATTAGTATTGGCAATTTTGGGAATTACGATTTTTACGGAACTGACAGGCGCATTTTTCCTGTCAGGTCTTTGGCCTGAACTTCCCTGGGGAGATCGTATTTACCATAGTCTTTTTCATTCGATCAGTGGCTATTGTAATGCTGGTTTCAGTTTGATGGATGACAATCTACTCAACATGGGACACCACTGGCAAGTTTGGGGGGTAATGCCAATATTAATCATCATTGGTGGTTTAGGCTTTGCTGTTAACTATAACTTTATGCTTTATGGAATCACTCATTTCTCAAACTTTTCAGTACGAAAACCACTGTTTAATCACCCCACTCAAAAAGTAAGGCTTACAATTTCTTCACGACTCGTTTTCATAACAACCATCTTCTTACTGGCAGGTGGGACTATCGGAATCTACCTGCTTGAATCAATCCATATGCAAAAAGAAGTTTCTTCTGGAGAATTGCTCAACTCAGCATGGTTCCAGTCTGTTTCTTTCAGAACGGCTGGTTTTAACACAGTAGACTTAGGAGAATTACAGCCGCAGTCTAAACTGTTTGCAGTATTACTCATGTTTATTGGTGCCTCTCCCGGATCAACTGGTGGAGGAGTCAAAACCGTTGTCTTTGCACTGGCCCTACTCTCAGTCTGGTCTCTTCTCAAGGGTAGGGATCGTGTAGAAATCATGGGCCGAACAATACCCAGCGCTTTAATTAACCGATCTTTAACGATCATCTCACTGGGCATTCTGGTTCTGATGTCGTCAACACTGTTAGTCGTTTTATTTGAAAACAGACAAGACATTTTTCTGAACCACCTGTTTGAAACGACCAGCGCCTTCGCTACTGTTGGTGTTTCCACGGGGATTACCGCTGATTTGACGACGCCCTCACATTGGGTCATCATCTTTACGATGTTTATTGGAAGAGTTGGTCCTCTGACAGCGTTGATAGCCCTGACAAATCGTGGTCCCTCATATCGATATAGCTATCCTGAAGAAAGTGTGAATTTAGGTTAATCCACCCTTAGACAAAGATCCGTATATATTGAAGCAATCACACACTAATACTCGGTGGGAGAAATGATCTTGTGATAAAAGTAGCAGTAATTGGATTAGGACGATTCGGAATAGAACTGGCCAAACGACTGGGAAACAGTGGTGTGGAAGTCATCGCCATAGATCATTCTGATAAACTGGTCAATGAAGTAAAAGACGATGTCGCCATCGCAGTCCGTCTCAATGCAACAGATGAATTAGCTTTAAAGAGCCAGGAGATTGACAAAGTCGATGCCTGCGTGATTTCGATTGGTGAAAACTTTGAGGCTGCATTACTCATCACAGTGATCGTCAAAAAAATGGGAGTTCCCAAGATCATTTGCCGTGCACAGTCTAAATTTCATGCTGAAATTTTTTCTCAAATCGGCGCGACAGAAGTCATTCAACCCGAAGTGCAAGCGGGAACTCACCTCGCTCGGTTATTAGCCAATCCTCACCTGGAAGATTATCTCCAGGTCGGTGATGGGTATACCATGATTGAGCTTTTAACTCCGAATGAATTTGTGGGTAAAAACCTGGTCGAACTTTCGATGCGATCTAAATACTCGGTCAATGTAGTTGCAATCCGGAAACGTAATTCTGAAGAAGTCGAACAAAAAATAGGCAAAATGTATACAACCGACTGTGTGCCTCACCCCGACTATCAAATACAGGAATCTGATATTTTATTAATTATTGGTACCGACCAAAATCTGGCAAGACTCCCTACGAGCAATACCTAAGTTAGATCTGGCGATTTCTGTTTTATCTAACTAGCGGGAAAAAACGAGATCGTATTCCAGTCTCAAAAAAGTAACATCGAGAGCAGAATTTACACCCAATCCTTCGAGCGTTCAATCGCTTTTTGCCACCGCTGATACAGATGGTCTCGCCTGCTTGCTTCCATGGATGGCTGATATTCTGCATCAAGTGCCCAGTTGTTAGTGACTTCTGCCTGATCCTGCCAAAATCCAACTGCGAGTCCAGACAGGTAGGCGGCACCTAAAGCCGTTGTTTCATGTACAACCGGACGTTGAACGGGTACGTCCAGCATGTCTGCCTGAAACTGCATTAATAAACTGTTAGCGGCTGCTCCTCCATCGACCTTAAGACTTTTCAGTTTAATGTTTGAGTCTTGTTCCATCGCGTGTAAGACATCACAGCTTTGATATGCTAAAGATTCCAAAACAGCGCGGGCAACATGTTCTTTCGTCGATCCGCGTGTTAAACCTATAAGAGTCCCACGTGCATCTTGATTCCAATACGGGGCGCCTAAGCCAACAAAAGCCGGGACAAAAAAGACATCGCCGGAATCTTCGACTTGTGACGCTAACGCTTCTACTTCAGGCGCTGTCTTAATTATCTGTAACCCATCTCGTAACCACTGAATGGCCGCTCCGGCAATAAAAACAGAGCCTTCCAGACAATAAGTGACTTTTCCATTGATGCTCCAACCAATGGTGGTTAATAAACCTGCATCAGAGAGCACAGGCTGTTCGCCGGTATTCATCAGCATGAAACAGCCTGTCCCATAAGTGTTCTTCGCTGAGCCCGATTCAAAGCAGCCCTGACCAAACGTCGCCGCCTGTTGATCACCGGCGATCCCGGCAATTTTGATCGGTGCCCCAAACAGCTCGGAAGCAGTCTCTCCATAAACTTCGCTGGAGCTTTTCACTTCAGGCAACATACAACGGGGGATATCAAAGACATCCAGCAATTCATTATCCCATTCATGAGTGTGAATATTGTATAACAGTGTCCGGCTGGCATTGCTTGGATCGGTAACATGCACCTTTCCCCCGGTCAGTCGCCATATCAGAAATGTATCGATTGTACCCATGAGAATTTTACCGGCTCTGGCTTGATCTCTCAGTCCACTGATTTCATTCAATAGATATTCGATTTTACTTCCGGAAAAGTAGGCATCGAGAACAAGTCCCGTTTTCTCACGAAATAATTTTTCGTAACCTTCTGCTTTGAGTTGATCGCATCGTCCTGCTGTCAGACGGCTCTGCCAGACAATGGCGTTTGAGACAGGCTTGCCCGTGTCACGGTCCCAAAGCACTATTGTTTCTCGCTGATTCGTAATACCTATCGCAGCGATTTCAGACAAATCAGCACCAGATTGTCGAATGACTTTTTGAGCAGTTGCCAATTGTGAATCCCAAATCGCTTCCGGATTATGCTCTACCAATCCGGGAGAGGGGAAAATCTGCTCAAACTCTTGCTGTGCAGTCGCTTCGATTTGCCCTTGATGGTTAAATAATATGGATCGGCTTGATGTCGTTCCCTGATCGAGGGCCAAAACGTACTTTGCCATCTGATTGCTCCTTGGGCTGAATGCAGGCTCATTGAATGATCGTTACTACAAGAGTTACTACTCACAGTAAGTAAGCGGAGCAAAGTTCTCAAGGAATTCTTCCGATTTCTTTGTCGAAGCGCTTCTCAAAGCGCATAAAAAAACTGATGGCGAGAGAAGTCATTTCTCAAGCCATCAGTCAGTCACACTTAATGGTACCTCCTGCAAAGCACCAGTGTTTCTGCCGTCCTTTCAGATTTATAGCTTAGTGGTAAGCCTGCATTCCGTGCTCTGATAAGTCCAGACCCTTCAATTCGTCTTCTTCGGATACACGTAATTGTCCGATGACTTTCAAGATTAAGAAGAGAACGAGCATTGTGAAAAATGCATAGACGGGAATTACAATTGATCCCAGGATTTGCACACCCAGATCGTAATCACCAAAGATACCTGTGGCGACTCCCCCCCAGATGCCACACAGACCATGCACGGGAAACGCACCGACGGGGTCGTCAATTCTCAATTTTTCCAAAGCAAGAATACCACCAACCACTAACACTCCTGCAATGCCGCCTATGGCAATCGCCTCTACATTGGTCACACTATCACAGTTGGCTGTAATTCCAACTAATCCTGCTAAGACTCCATTCAAAGCCATGGAAATATCGGGTTTGCCATACATGAGCCAGCCAAGGATCATCGCCGCGACACCACCTGTGGCTGCAGCGAGCGTTGTATTTGTTGCGATCAACATTACAGCGTTGGTGTTATCAGTACCCGCAAATGCCAATTGGCTACCAGGGTTAAATCCGTACCAACCGACCCAGAGAATAAATACACCCAACGTGGCTTGAGCAATGTTATGACCGGGAATAGGAGAGGATTTCCCATCCTTGAAACGACCAATTCTTGGTCCTAATACAAGTGCTCCAGCTAAACCGGCAAATCCACCGACTGCATGTACTACAATTGAACCGGCGAAATCATAAAAGCCTTTCGCATCTAACCATCCACCGCCCCATTTCCAGTATCCACTAATCGGATAAATAATCCCTGTGAGCACGATACTATAGATGAGGTATGAGCTGAATTTCATACGACCAGCGACAGCCCCCGAGACGATCGTAGCTGCAGTTGCCGCAAAGGCTACCTGGAATAGGAAATCGACTTGAGGATGCAAGACGCCAGGTCCAGCATCTCCTGCCTCACCGATACCAAATTGCCCAAAGCCGAAGTATCCATTCCCATTGTCACCCGGATACATTAATCCATATCCGATGGCGTAATAAATAAGAACACCGGCACACACATCCATGAGATTCTTAAAGAGAATATTGATTGTATTTTTAGAAGAGTTAAATCCGGATTCGACCATCGCGAAGCCAGACTGCATGAAGAGCACCAGAACCGCACACAAGAACAACATACTGTTGTCGAGAGCGTAATAGATCTCAGATAATGACAGGGCGGGGGCTTCTTCCGTTTCCTCTACTGATTCCTCAGTAACTTCGACTGCTGGTGTTTCAGTCGACTCAGCTTCATCAAACGCCATCGTCGGTTGTGTGAATGCTAACACTACGACAAGGCTAGACAATAAGCCCGTGAGCGCATTTTTCCAATTCATTTTTGTTGCAAACCTTTCCCGGAGTCTAAATCAATCGCTGTTTCGCTTGCTGTCTTAAGAATTAATAAATTTGATCTAGGCCCCTAATTACCAATCACTGATTTGAGCACTTTTTGGTTTTTAAGCTAAAAAGCAAACAGTGTGCCTCATTGCATATTCCGGAAGGCGCTACTCGCTATATCATCCTTTTCTAAAAAGACTTAAAGCGTTACATAATAAATTAATATTTCCTGAAACTTGATTTTTCGGGGACTTGCCATGCATTCTGATCAGGCACCGAGCCTCTTAAGTGCCCGCTTATTGAGCAGGCCAATCTGATAGATAGGAATGGCTCCAGAAAGATCGATTTTTGATACCCGCTTTTTGACAAAAAGGCGACAGTCTCATCGAAGCTGCAATCTGAATGGAACTGATAATGAAATGCTGCCAACTTGGCAGTCAATTGCTCCTTCTTGAATCATCTACTCTTTGCAATCCCTTATATTACAGACTCTTACGCCCCCTAAATTCAATTGGCATGATGATTGCATTTAGGGGTTCGCATGGTCGGGGTCCAGGAATGATCCTGCCAACTTTGTTATGTAACACCTAACGTACTCACACGCTAATCTGCATGGGATTAGCACATAGGTTTAGAATTCTTGTGTGAGATATCGTGATCATGGGCAAATTTATTGGCCATTTATTGCTGGTTGAGGAGAGACTGTGGCAAAACTTTTAAGCTTTGACGAAGAGGCCAGAAAGAGTTTATTGGCAGGCGTCACCAAATTATCGCAGGCAGTGAGCAGTACGCTTGGTCCGCGAGGACGTAACGCTGTCTTAGACAAAGGCTGGGGAACCCCCAAGGTGACCAAAGATGGTGTCACTGTAGCGGAAGACATCGAACTGGAAGACCCATTTGAAAATATGGGAGTTCAGTTGGTAAAAGAGGCTGCATCAAAAACAAATGATGTCGCCGGCGATGGCACTACAACGGCCACCGTTTTGGCAGAAGCCATCTACCGAGAAGGTCTGAAGTATATTGCTTCTGGTGCAGATCCAATGGCACTGAGTCGCGGTGTTCAGAAAGCCGTCGATGCCGTGGTTGAGCAGATTGAAAAGATTTCCAAAGAAGTAAAAGGCAAAGATAAAAAGGCAATTCAAACGGTTGCCACTATTGCGGGGAACAATGACCCGGCAATCGGAAAGATTCTGGCCGACGCATTACTGAAAGTGGGAGCTGATGGTGTCATCACTGTAGAAGAAGGGCGCAGTGTCTCAACAGAAGTTGACCTGGTAGAAGGCATGCAGTTTGAACGTGGTTTCCTTTCACCTCACTTTGTCACTGATGAAGACAATCAAACCTGCGATCTGGAACGAGTTCGTATCTTAATCTACGAAGAAAAAATCAGTTCTGCTCAAGCATTAGTACCATTGCTGGAGCAGGTTTCCAAAGATGGTTCACCACTTTTGATCATCGCAGAAGATATTGAAGGTGAAGCATTAGCAACTTTAGTTGTGAATAAGCTGCGAGGAATCCTTAAAGTCTGTGCTGTAAAAGCTCCTGGCTACGGTGATCGTCGCAAAGCTATGCTTGAAGATATTGCCGTTTTGACTGGTGGCAAAGCCATTTTCAAGGACCTTGGTATCAAACTGGAAGCTGTCGAACTGAAAGATCTTGGTCAGGCCAAGAAGGTTCATATCAACACCGACAATACAACCATAGTCAGTGGTGGTGGAAATAAAGCTGCTGTCAGTGGCCGTGCTGACCAAATTCGAGCAGAAATTGAAGTCACAGACAGCGAGTACGATCGTGAAAAACTCCAAGAACGTTTGGCAAAACTGGCTGGTGGTGTAGCACAAATTAACGTCGGTGCTGCAACCGAAACTGAAATGAAAGAGCGAAAAGACCTGATTGATGACGCACTCTCTGCAACCCGTGCTGCCATCGAAGAAGGTATTGTTCCCGGTGGTGGAATTGCATTACTACGATCTACCAAATCGCTCAATAATTTAAAATTGTCTGGTGATCAGGCTCTGGGAGTTTCTTTAGTCCAGAGAGTTCTGGAAATGCCTTTACGGGCGATTGCAGAAAACGCAGGTCTAGATGGCTCCGTTGTCTCGAACCGCGTGAAAAAAGATAAAAGTAATTCCTTTGGGTATGACGCATTGAATGATCGTTATGGCGATATGTTCGACTTTGGTGTGGTTGATCCAGCAAAAGTAGTACGCTCTTCATTACAGAATGCAGCCAGTGTTGCTACCTTGCTCATGACAACAGATTCCATCGTTGTTGAAGAACCCAAAGAAGAAGAAGACGATCACCACCATGACGACCACCACGACATGGGTGGAATGGGAGGCATGGGCGGTATGGGTGGCGGAATGCCAGGAATGGGAGGCATGCCCGGAATGGGTGGTATGCCAGGCATGGGAGGCTTCTAGTACCGTTCGTAATCTGTTACGAAATAACCATTGGGCCTATGCTCAATTTTCTTTGTAAAACTCAAAGTGACTTTTATCCGGGAACTGATCCTGGATTCATAAATACAACTAGATCAATTGGAATAATCGGGAGTTAACACAATGGAACTGAATCCCCTTGATGACCGTCTCGTCATTGAACCAAATGTTGCGGAAGAAACCACTGCCGGTGGAATTGTTCTGCCTGATACCGCTCAGGAAAAACCACAAAGCGGTACTGTTGTCGCCGTTGGTCCAGGACGACTTCTTGAAAGCGGTGAACGTTGCCCCGTTGCCGTTGAAATAGGAGACGAGGTACTCTACGGCAAGTATGGTGGAACTGATATCGAAGTGAGCGGAAAAGAAGTCAAGATTTTACGTGAAAGCGATATTCTTGCCAAAATCATGAAATAAGGAACGTACATTTCTCGGAATCTCAGGCAGATATTCACTACAACGATTGCTGTCTATCCTGGAAATCTAATTCAAATCACATAATTACGCAGGGGAGAACGGAGCAATCCGATCACATGTTCGTTCCTGTTAAACAGAGGAGTTTATAAGCGTGGCAAAGCAACTATTGTTTGAAGATCGCGCACGTACTAAGCTTAAAAAAGGCGTGCAAACCATTAGCGACGCTGTAGCAATCACAATGGGTCCGACGGGACGCAATGTGATCATCGATAAAAGCTTTGGGAACCCTTTGGTGACCAAAGACGGTGTTACAGTCAGTAAGGAAGTCGAACTCGAAGATCCTTTCGAAAATATGGGAGCTAAACTGGTCAACGAAGTCGCCTCTAAAACCAGTGATATCGCTGGAGACGGCACAACAACCGCGACTGTTTTAGCTCGTTCCATCTATCAGGAAGGTCTGCGAGGTATCTCCCTGGGAGCGAATCCTATGATCGTTCGCCGTGGAATCGACAAAGCAGTTGAAGCTGCCGTAGAGGCAATTGAAGAGCTCGCTAAACCTGTAACGGAAAAGTCAGAAATTGCTCAGGTCGGTGCGATCTCGGCGAATAATGATTCTGTCATTGGAGACCTCATCGCTGACGCGGTAGAGAAAGTGGGCCGTGACGGTGTGATCACCGTAGAAGAAGGTAAAGGAAATGAAACCGCTCTGAACTTTGCTGATGGGATGCAATTCGATAAGGGTTACATTTCTCCTTACTTCGTCACTGACACAGAAGGCATGAAAACGATTCTTGAAGATTGCTATATTTTGATTCATGAATCAAAAATCTCCGCATTGCGAGATTTAGTTCCTCTTCTGGAAAAAGTATCTCAAACCGGCAAACCTCTACTGATTATTGCTGAAGATGTTGAAGGTGAGCCACTGACGGCATTAGTTGTCAATAAGTTGCGGGGTGTCCTCAATGTTGCTGCTGTTAAAGCCCCCGGCTTTGGCGATCGTCGTAAAGCAATGTTGGCAGATATTGCTGTACTCACCGGCGGTACTGTTATTTCGGAAGATCTCGGAATTAAACTGGAATCAGTCGAATTAAGTCAGCTGGGTCAAGCTAAGCAGATCGAAATCACGAAAGACTCATGTACCCTGATTGAAGGGGCGGGAGAGAATGAGACACTGCAGGCACGTGTTGCCCAAATTCGTGGACAACTGCAAAAAACCGATAGCGAATATGATCGTGAAAAGTTCCAGGAACGGCTTGCTAAACTAACCGGTGGCGTGGCTATTATTTCTGTCGGTGCTGCCACCGAAACTGAAATGAAGCAAACCAAAGCCCGCATGGAAGATGCATTACACGCAACTCGCGCTGCTGTCGAAGAAGGAATTCTTCCCGGTGGTGGGGTGGCACTTCTACGATCCATCGAAGCCATTGAAAATGTCAAAGGCAAAAATGGTGATGAAAAGATTGGTATCGCCATTGTGGCCCGTGCTTTAGAAGGGCCGATTCGTCAAATCGCTGAAAACTGTGGAACTGATGGTGCTGTTGTCGCTGACGAAGTGAAACAGCTCACCGGATCCAAAGGTTACAATGCTAACAGTGGCGAATATGTTGACATGTTTAAAGCAGGAATTATTGATCCAGCTAAGGTTGTGAAAAACGCCTTGAAAAACGCTGCTTCGATCGCTGGCCTGATGTTAACCACACAAGTACTTGTGACTCGAAGTGATAGTACTGAAGGCGACAAACTGGCTGATGTCGAAGGAAGTGTTCGGTAATTTCGATGTTTTGCTGAAAATCATCTCACTGATTTCAGTATTGACTTTGTGATATCAGACGGGCCGCCGTAGAATGGTGGCCCGTTTTTTCAGTTTTAGAAGAATCATTGGCTTCAGAAATTTAACCTCTCGAGATCAGGTAAATTTCAAAACATTTAACGACGAGTTGTAAGAAATGGCATCGAAACGCGATTATTATGAAGTTCTCAATGTATCGCGCGAAGTGACCACCGTTGAGATCAAAAAAGCGTACAAAAAGCTGGCGTTAGAGAACCATCCTGACCGAAACCCTGGTGATGAAGAAGCAGTAAAACGTTTTAAAGAAGCATCAGAAGCATTCGAGGTCCTTGGGGATGAGAAAAAACGCGCTCACTACGACCGCTATGGCCATGCTGATTTTGGATCTGGAGGGAGTCAGTTTCATGACGTCTCAGATATCTTCAGTGCGTTTGGAGACCTCTTTGAAGGGTTCGGATTCAAAAGTTCGTCACAAAGAGGTGGAAATCGTCCGCGACAAGGCGAAAGCCTGCGAACGAGCATCCAAATTGATTTACTTGATGCTGCATCGGGCTGTGAGCGGGAAATTAACATCACCCGTCAGGAAACGTGTGAAACATGTCATGGCTCTGGCGCCAAACCAGGCACACAACCAGACGATTGTGATTACTGCGGTGGAGCAGGGCAGGTCGTCCAATCACAGGGTTTTTTCCGAGTACAAACAACGTGTCCTCGCTGCCGTGGTGTAGGTACCGTCATTTCAGATAAGTGCACCGATTGTCATGGGCAAGGCCGGGTCGCTCGTGACACGACGTTAGATGTAAAAGTACCAGCAGGCATTGATAATGGAATGCAACTTTGCCTGAGAGGTGAAGGGAATCCGGGAGCCAATGGCGGACCACGCGGTGATCTTTATGTTGTTGTGGGCGTTGACGAACACCCTCTGTTCCGACGACAAGAACAAGAACTGAGTTGTCACGTTCCCATAACATATACTCAAGCGGTTCTCGGTGCAAATATTGAAATTCCCACTTTGGAAGGACGACACGATTTAAAAATTCCATCGGGAACTCAGCCGGGTGAAGTCTTTCGTTTGAAAGGTCTCGGCATGCCTAATCCTCATGGTGGTCGGCGAGGAGATTTGCATGTCGTAGTCCAGATTGATGTACCCAAGAAAATTTCAGAACGCGAAGAAGAACTGCTGCGTGATTTAGCTGAAATTGAACATACAGAAGTTTCACAGCATCGTAGTCCCAATCGAAATTCGTTTTTTGATAAACTAAAGGAATACTTTACACACTCAGATTAAACAAGATCGAATGTTGTGTCAGGATCATCCTTTTTAATCAGTTACAAATCTAATTTAAAGAGCGTTAATAGGTCGGAAGAATGTCAGAAATGGAACAGCCTGAAGGAATTCAGAATCAACCCGAAGATAATCCCATAGAAGAGGCAGAAAAAGAAACGGTTGATGAAACGCCGACTATAGAAGAACAACTACAAACAGCACTAGCGGAACGAGATGAAGCACAAGATCGCTTTTTACGTTCGCAAGCGGAGTTGGACAATACCCGCAAACGCTATCAGAAAGAATTAGCACAAACACGCCAATATGCAGCCGCACCTTTTATTCAGAGCTTATTGCCAGCATTGGACAATCTCAAACGAGCCATCGACGCAGCAGAAAGCGCGGACCACGTTGATGAACTAAAACAGGGTGTGGAAATGGTGGCAAAACAAATTGTGGATATCTTTTCACAACATGACGTCAAAGCCATTGATGCATTAGGAAAACCATTCGATCCCAATCTGCATGAAGCACTACAACAACTCCCCTCGGATGAACATCCTCCGATGACCGTCATGCAGGAACTTGAACAGGGCTTCATTCTGAACGACCGTGTGGTTCGCCCTACCAAAGTCATCGTTTCCTCTGGTCCTACCGAAAGTTAAATCCGTTTTCATTATCTTACTTCGAGGGTATTTTATCGATGCCAACCTACGACTATGAATGCTCCCAGTGTGAACATAAATGGGAAGAGTTTCAGTCCATTACTGCAAAACCACTGAGAAAATGCCCCGCGTGCGGCAAACTTCGTGCAAAGCGAGTCATTGGTGCTGGTGCCGGTATCATTTTCAAGGGATCAGGATTTTACCAAACTGATTACCGCAGCAGTTCTTATAAAAAAGCAGCGGAGGCAGACAGTAAGGCTCAATCAGCGAGTTCTGAATCCAAAACCAGCAAAGATTCAGGCTCAACTAAAAAGAGTTCCTCATCTGAATCCTGATTACCTTTGAAATTTTGCCCGGATTCATCTATAAGAGAATGAGACCCTGCTATTGCTTCTCTTTCAGTCTGAGGCTTCGATGATTCAACCTCAAACATGCCCCATATGTCGAAAAGTCGTCACAGTTAAAGCCAGTGATGAACAGTCTCCGTTCCCTTTTTGTAGCAAAAAATGCCGCGATGTCGATCTGTTCCGTTGGTCTGAAGGAAAGTATGCAATCGTAGAAGACCTGGATCCTCGTTTGATTGAGTTACAACGGCTGGAACAAGAGGATGAAGACTATTAAAGGGACTTCATCGAATACGCGCGTTCTCTCTCCGACTCACAACTCTGAAAGCCAGCATGAGAGCGGTCTCTCTCCTGGAGTTCGTGGGACCCTGTTCGGACTGATATCAGCACTTGCTTACACAGCAGCCAATATTGCTCTACGAGAGGCTGCAGTCGATAACAATGCCGATTGGGCAATTTGGATCTCTGCACTAAAATCCATTCCCGCGGCGATCGCAGGTTGGGTCATAGTTGCTTATCGTGATTTTCAAGGATTACCCTCACTACCCCCTCGTCGGCTCGTCATCCCACTAATCCTGACTGGCCTGGTAATGCAATTTGGTGGCAACGTTATGTTCCAGTGGTCGCTAAGTCTGGGTGGGTTGGCACTTTCTGTACCTCTGTGTTTTGCTACGCTACTCACAACAGGTGCTTTATTAGGACGTATTTTTCTGGAAGAAGCAATTACACGCCGCATGCTTGTATCTATGTTGGTACTAACTGCAGCCATCGTGCTACTCAGCCTGGGAGCCCATCAAGCAGAACTTTCTGTTTACGAGCATATGGAACACCATACGAATTCAATGAGCACCGTAGCGCTGACCATCTTTGTTGCCTGTTTCTCAGGCTGTGCTTATGGAGCTGGTGGCACTGTCATTCGTGGTTCCGTCAGAGGCGAACTTTCCATTTCGGCAACACTGGTTTTAATCAGCACGACCGGCTTAGTTTGTTTAACGACTGTTGCCATTTATAGACTCGGTTTTTCAATTTTATGGGAGACGACACCCTGGCAATATTTTGTCATGTTAATCGCAGGCATTATGAATGCGATTGCCTTCTTCGCAATCGGTGCATCAATGAAATACCTGAGTGTGACGCGCGTCAATTTATTGAATGCCTCTCAAACAGCAATGGCTGCTTTTGCAGGTGTTATTTTCTTTGGTGAAGAATTAACCGTCTGGCTATTAAGTGGTACTGCACTCACTATTGGTGGTCTCTTTTTAATGGAAAAAAAGAGGCCGTCTATTCCCAATAGCCCCATGGGTGAAACATCCCAATCGAATGAAAATTTGCAAGAGGGTAATTCAAATGGATAACTCGCATTCTGATCCTGAATGGCCTCAAATCGCTTCTTCAATACCCGCCCCTCCTGAAGTACCATACCCAGAAGTAGACTGTGATTGGAGTGCCTTACATTGCACGCCTATTGTTGATTCGACAGCCTGGGTGGCCCCTGATGCCATAGTGACAGGTAGAGTTCGTTTGAAAGCACACAGTTCTGTCTGGCACCAATGTGTACTAAGAGGCGATTTAGAATACATTGAAGTGGGGGAAGAGACCAATGTGCAAGATGGCTCTATATTGCACACAGATTACGAACACCCCTGCATTCTGGGAAATCGTGTCACATTAGGACATTCAGCGATTGTACATGGTTCAATCGTTGAAGATGATGCCATGATTGCCATCGGCGCCACCATCCTCAGCCGGTGTGTCATTGGCAAAGGAGCTCTCATTGCGGCAGGCTCCCTGGTACGTGAAGGAATCCACGTCCCCCCCAATACACTTTGGGCTGGCTACCCCGCACGACAAATTAAAGTGCTCACAGAACAACAACAAGAACGCTTGAAGGCAACCTGGCAGCATTACGTGAATCTGGCTGCCGCCAGTCTAAAACGTTTTGGCCGTCAGCATATCGATGCCCTCATCCAACCCGACGAATCCCGATGAGAACATGTTCAAATCTCCATTGAAAATCCTGAATTGAATCGCCTTTTTGCCTCGAAAATAGTAGGGATCCTATGGTATCTTGAAAGGCTAAGTTTTCTAACAAAGCTAATTTACTCAGGACTACCTTATGAATCCCAATCGATCACAGACTTCAAACACAACACGACGTGAGTTTATTAAAACTGGTTCAGCCGCAGTTGCCGCTGTGTCCACATTATCGAGCGCTGCTCTCGCCAGAACACCTCAAACGACCGCACTGCAATCTGGTTTGTTTGCGGGAGGCACAGACGTCATTCGTGTGGGCCTGATTGGATGTGGAGGACGTGGAACCGGTGCAGCAGCACAAGCACTTTCAGCCGACCCCAATGCAAAACTAGTGGCAATGGGCGACGCGTTTTATGATCACCTTGATAAGAGTCATAAAAACTTAAAAAAGAACCCTGTGGCGAAACAGGTGCAAGTCGACGCAGATCACAAATTTGTTGGTTTCGATGCCTATCAAAAAGTGATTGACTGTGTCGATGTTGTTCTGTTAACAACGCCCCCTCATTTCCGTCCAATGCAAATGCGTGCGGCAATTGAAGCGGGCAAACATGTTTTTGCAGAAAAACCGGTTGCCGTGGACGCACCTGGTGTTCGTTCCATTTTGGAAACCTGCAAATTGGCTAAGGAGAAAAATCTCTCTATCGTGTCTGGTCTCTGCTGGCGCTACCACCAGGGAATGCGTGAAACATTTAAACAAATCCATGATGGTGCCGCTGGCGATGTAATGGCCATCCAATGTAGTTACAACACGCGTGGCTTGTGGATGTTCAAGCGAGAACCGGAATGGAGTGACATGGAATGGCAGTTGAGAAACTGGCTATATTTCACGTGGCTCTCAGGAGATTTTAATAACGAACAGCACGTTCATAGTCTGGATAAAATGGCCTGGACAATGAAAGATCAAACCCCGATTTCCTGTAGTGGAACTGGTGGCCGTCAGACTCGAACTGGAAAAGATTATGGCCACATCTACGATCACTTTGCCATCGCTTATGAATATCCTAATGGAGTAAAAGGATTTAGCCGTTGCCGGCAACAAGATGGTTGTGCCGTTGATGTTTCTGATCATGTTTTTGGAACCAAAGGTCGCGTCGATGTGTTTAAACATCGTATCTATAACCCCAAAGGTGAAAAAACCTGGCAATTCCGAGGAAAAAGCAAAAACATGTATCAGGTTGAACATGATGAGTTCTTCGAAAGCATTCGCTCAGGAAAACCAATTAATAATGGTGAGTACATGACGAAGAGTACGATGCTTGCCATTATGGGGCGAATGGCCGCTTATACCGGTAAGACCATTACCTGGGAAATGGCGATGAACTCCACAGAAGATTTAACTCCAGCCAGCTATGAATGGGGATCATTGCCCGTGCCTCCCGTGGCCATGCCTGGAGTGACTGCCTTTAAATAAGGGGAGCTCTTGAAACTCCTATCATCTATATTGAACTCGCTCGCAGTATTTTCTGCGAGCGTTTTTTTGTGTCAATTGTTTTGAATCCAGGCCCTCTTAAAATGTCAGATGAAATGACAACCAAACCAAAATCGGGAAACCATTAGCTATTGTGTTAAAACTCATCTGCCAGAAATTATTCCATATTAATGAGTTTTTCGAAACATTTTCGCGTCCACTGTGTTAGATCTGAGTAGAAAATACGTTAGAGGTATGCCCTCAGTCATATTTTTGCCAATTCATCAGGACTTTTTGATTTCAGTGAGTCTTTCATAATACACCTCGTTTATTACTAAAAGACTGTAAAGTATTCAAAGATAGACACTTATCACTTCTAACCCTCTATCCGGAGACACTCTGATGCGTATCGCAAATCGTTTTTCTGTCTACACAGCTCTACTCGCAGTCTGTGCCACCACACTTGTATTTGCCCAACCTCCTGAAGGGGAAAAACGTGACGCAGATCGGGGAGACCGACCAGAGCGTAGAGAACGCGGTGATCGGCCAGAAAGAAGAGATCAGGGAGATCGGCCTGAAAGAGGAGACCGTGGCCCTGGTCGAAGAGGTCCAGGAGGGCGTCCTAATATCATGACGATCATGCCCATCATTATTGTTTTAGACGCCAATAAAGATGGAGAAATTTCCAAAGAGGAAATGGAAAACGCTACTGCCGCTCTTCAAAAGCTGGACAAAGATAAAAACGGAAAGTTGACCGAAGAGGAACTGCGTCCTAATTTTGGTAGACGAGACGGTGATCGACGTGGTCCTGGCGGTCCAGAGGGAAGAGGACCACGTGATGGAGATCGTCGTGGCCCTGGAGGTCCAGAAGGTAGAGGACCACGCGACGGGGATCGTGGCAGAAATGATGGAGGCGACGGAGATCGAAATAGAAATCGTGGCGGAGACTTCATAGAACGGATTATGAAGAATGATAAAAATGAAGATGGAAAACTAACGAAAGATGAGCTTCCAGAACGGATGCAACCTATATTTGATCGGATTGATACCAATCAAGACAAGGTCATTGATAAAGACGAGTTAAAGAAAATGATGGAGCGGTTTCAATCACGTGGCCGATCAGGTGGTAGAGAACGTGGAAAGCGAGATTCTGGTAAAGAACGCCCTAAACGTCCCGAGTTAGAAGATTAACTCATAGTAACGTACATGTCGTTTCTTACTTCATTTCGTCTTGAGGTACGTCGTTATGACATTCAAGATTGCTGTGTTCGCTTTGCTGATACTGATCTCATCAAACGTCCAGGCAGACTGGATGCGGTTTCGGGGACCCAACGGTTCAGGAGTTTCTGACGAAAAGCAGGCAACTCCTACCAAATGGAGCGATCAGAAAAACCTGATGTGGAAAGCGGCGTTACCAGGTCCTGGTTCATCCAGCCCGATCATCGTCGGTGACAAAGTATTTGTCACTTGCTGGTCAGGTTATGGATTAAATCGTAATAATCCTGGGGACCAAAAAGATCTCAGACGGCATTTGATTTGCCTGAACCGTCAGTCCGGCAAGATCCTATGGGACAAGACTGTAGAACCCGTTCTGCCAGAAGACGTATACACAGGCATGTTCGCCGAACATGGCTATGCTTCACATACACCCGTTTCTGATGGCAAGCGGGTGTATGCCTATTTTGGAAAATCAGGTGCAGTCGCCTTTGATCTCGATGGAAATCAGCTTTGGCAAACGATTACAGGTGATGAACTGGATCCACGCAGGTGGGGTTCTTCCTCAAGTCCTATTCTATATAAGAACCTTTTGATTGTGACCGCAACCGCCGAAAGCGAGGCACTTGTCGCTCTGAATAAAAAAACCGGCAAAGAGGTCTGGCGGCAGGAATCAACGGGGTTTAATGCGACCTGGGGAACTCCCATACTGGTTCCAATTGATGAGGACAGAACCGATCTGGTAATTGGTGTTCCCTACGAAATCTGGAGTCTCAATCCCGATACCGGAAAGCTCCGCTGGTACTGTGAGGCGATGCCGACTGAAACGTATTGCTCAAGTGTCATCGCCCATGATGGTATCGTTTATGGAATTGAAGGACGTGGTGGTGGATCAATCGCGGTACGAGCCGATGGTAAAGGAGACGTGACGAAAACACATGTTCTCTGGTCTGGACGCGATTCCAATCGGATTGAAACCCCGATCATTTACCAGGGTCGGATTTATTTCTTCTCTCGGGGTATTGCGAACTGTATTGATGCCAAGACAGGCGAACGTATCTTTCGAGGCCGTCTAGACAAGGGTGACTCTGATGTAACTAACAATCGAGAGGAACAATCTGAAAGTCGCTCTGGCAGAGGCCGAGGCGGTTTTCGAGGAAGTGACTATTCCTCACCGGTGATTGCCGATGGCAAGGTCTATTTCGTCTCTCGCTCTGGAGAAACCTATGTCATCAAAGCTGGCGATAAACTGGAACAGCTTTCAGTCAATCGACTGACTGATGAAAATGAAGACTTCAGTGCAACTCCTGCGATAAGCGATGGGCAAATCTTTATCCGCTCAGACAAGCACCTGTATTGTGTAGGTAATGAGGATGCTTAGTTTAACTTGAAGAGTTAACTACTCACCTTGAATCGTGACGACAAGCTGACGCCCGCTGGCGTGATTGCGGTGTTCACAAAGGTAAATTCCCTGCCAGGTACCCAGGCAGAGTCGGCCACCGCTGATAGGAATTGTAAGGGAATTACCAATCATTGATGCTTTGACATGAGCGGGCATGTCGTCAGGGCCTTCGCATGTATGCACATAAGGCAGTGATTCCGGCGCAATACTATTGAATGCCATCTCCAGATCACGCGGAACATCAGGATCGGCATTTTCATTGATCGATAAAGAAGCCGATGTGTGCATAATAAATACATGCATCAATCCCACCTCAATTTGCGAAAGTTCCGGGATTTCGCTGAGGACTTCATGCGTAATAATATGAAAACCACGTCTTAAGGCAGGCAATCGAATCTGTTTTTGTATCCAGGCCATGATGATTTACTCTCTTCAGTTGTCCTGAGTTCGATCAGGGGCTGCCGCACACTGAGCACGCCAACGGAGCCAATGATCGGCCAGAGTGATCGCAATCATGGCTTCCGCAATAGGTACAAATCGAGGCAACAGACACGGATCATGACGCCCCTTCGTTTTGATCGAAGTAGGCTCACCCTGTTTTGTGACCGTGGGTTGTTCGATCAACAAACTACTTGTGGGTTTAACTGCAGCCCGAAAGACCAGTGGTTGCCCTGTTGAAATACCACCGAGACTTCCACCATGTCGATTGGAATCAGTCGTAATCACAGGAGTATCTACATTCGAATTTTCACCAGCGATAAAATGGTCATTATTCTCACTTCCTCGCATTGTGGCACATGCAAAGCCTGAGCCATATTCCACTCCCAAAACAGCAGGAATGCTGAATAACGCTTTAGCAATATCTGCTTTTAATTTATCGAAGACCGGTTCTCCCAACCCCGCAGGAACATTGGTGGCCACCACTTCAGCAACTCCACCGATTGAATCGCCTTCCTTACGCACTTGATCGATCAGCTCGATCATTTGGCTGGCGACTTCATGATCGGGACAGCGAACCGGATTCAATTCACCATCAGACATTTTCTCAACTTGATCGATGGTCACTGTGGCAGGATCTTCAATTCGTGCCCGAAGATCGCCTACCTGCGTCACATACCCGACAACATGTCCACCGAAGGCCGCTTCGAGAATTTTTTTGGCAACCACTCCTGCGGCAACACGGACATTCGTTTCTCTGGCACTCGATCGCCCACCACCCCGATAATCTCGAAATCCATATTTCGCATCGTAAGTATAATCGGCATGCCCGGGACGGTATTTGTCTTTGATATCGCTGTAATCTTTACTTCGCTGATCTTCGTTACGAATCAGAATCGCGAGGCTGGTTCCTGTCGTAATCCCCTCAAAAACACCAGCGAGAATTTCGGGATGGTCGGCTTCTTTGCGTTGCGTCACAATTTTACTTTGTCCCGGTTTCCGACGGTTGAGATCTACGAGTAAATCTTCCACGCTGATCGGGATTCCCGGAGGAACACCATCTATAATCACCACATTGCCCGGACCGTGGCTTTCGCCTGCCGTCGTAATCCGAAACGCTTGTCCAAAAGAATTTCCTGCCATACTATGATTGTAACCAGCCTTGAAGGAATTTCATCCTTCGCAAGCTGATCCCATAGATGAATTCATCGAGAAGGTAGGAATTGTTCCGAATATTCCCTCTGATAGCCTGCAGGAATCGCCGTGAAGTGACTAAAATGACTCCCAGGAGTGACAAAATTCTACCTTGGCCTTAACTTAATACCACTACCCCAGATATCTCTGATCCAGCATCACAGAAAGAAAATTGACCGTGTCTAATCCGCAACCGAATAATGTACAAGCCACCCAGTTATCCGGCTGCATGATCCTGACATTAATCGTCTTTTTTGGCTGTTTGATGCCATTGATCTTTGTTGATCTGGCGGAAACAGCCTTAACAAACCTGCACCTCTCACCTCCCACTGCCATTTTGGTTTTAATCGGGATGATTTTCGGATCTTTGATCAATATTCCCATCTCCCGGTTTCCGCTTGACCAGGAAGTAAACGTTCCCGTTTTTGAATCGGTGGCAGGCTTGAATTTCATGCCTCAAATGAAACGATTAAGACAGGAGGCCATAATTGCGGTCAACCTGGGTGGTTGTGTCATTCCTATTTTCCTGGCAATCTGGCTATCACAATTTATTATTTCAGGTGGTTCGACTCCCATATACGTCACCTTGGCAGGAATCATATTCAACACAGTCGTATGCTATAACACGTCTCGCCTGGTCCCAGGTATGGGAATCGCGATGCCTGTGTTCATCCCTCCGCTTGTGGCTGTCTTGGCAACCTGGTTTGGATTTGCCATCATCGGACCAATGATGGGAACAGTCGGAGCTGACTTTGGGTCATTATATTCTCCCATTGCGTTCGTGATAGGAATCTCTGGCCCACTGATTGGTGCGGACCTACTACACTGGAACGAATTCAAAAAACTGAAAGCACCGTGTGTTAGCATTGGTGGGGCAGGGACTTGGGACGGAATCGTGTTGTCCGGAATGATTGCCTCACTGATTGTTTAATCAAGTAAAATCGAAAATAAAAATGATGATCCAAAAGAATACTGGTACGAAATCTGCCCCTGGATTTCAAATCACTTGAGAGAAAGCAACAGACTTGGACCTCTGGCAAAATCTATTATTAGCAGGTGTAGGTATTATCGCTGGCATTCTGAATGTATTGGCCGGCGGAGGCTCATTGATATTAATGCCCACAATGATTTTCTTAGGAATGCCAGGGGCAACTACAAACGGAACAGCTCGTGTTGCCATACTGGGGCAGAATGTGACCGCAATTGCCGGATTTCGACAAAAAGGGTTCTCAGACTTTCGGCTCAGTTTTTCCCTCGCGTTGTGCGCCATTCCCGGCACTTTCCTAGGCGCTTTTCTGGGAACAAAACTCAGTGGTGTCTGGTTTAATCGCGTATTAGCGGTGGTCATGCTGGGTGTACTAGTCACGATGATTCTGGGAGAACGCAAAAAGAAAAAATCGAAACGGAATCCAGAAAATGATGTAAAAAGTCTTGATCAAAATGATCTCGAAGCGAAAGATTCGATTGATCAGAGACGCAGGCTAACAACAGGTCATTTTCTGATGGTACTGGTAGGTTTTTATGGTGGATTTATCCAGGCGGGTGTTGGATTCATTATCATTGCCATCATTAATAATGTCATGAAATTGGACTTATTACGAACCAATATGCATAAAGTGTTTATTGTGGCGATCTATACTGTGTTTGCGATCGGGATCTTTGCCTGGGAAGGCAAGATTGACTGGATTACCGGTTTGTTCCTCATGGCTGGTATGTCCCTTGGTGGCTGGATTGGATCTCATCTTGCTGTCAGTAAAGGAGACTCATTCATACGCGCTGTGTTGTACACGGCAATTGTTTGTATGTCGATCAGACTATTATTGATGTAAAATTCATAATACAAGTTAAGAATTGTCGTTTTACTCGGATCACTTCAATTAGCAGGGGATTAATGAAGCGAATGAATACGTCGAAGCCTTGGAGGCAAATGATCCGATGTCTGATTCTAATGATGCTGATCTCGGTAACTTCACTTGCCTGCGGTACTACCGCAGAGCCAAAAGTAACACCGGTTTTTAATGCAGAACGCTCTTATGGATATTTGAAAAAAATTTGCCGTCTCAGATCTCGTATGAGTGGTTCTCCGGGGATGGCTGAACAACAAAAAATGATTTCGGAGCATTTCAGGAAACTCAAAGCGAAAGTTCATTTTCAGACATTTGATGCCCCGCATCCCTTAACTGGAAATCCGGTGCGGATGAATAATATGATTATCAGCTGGTACCCAGAAGCCAAAAAAAGGATACTTTTCGCCTGCCATTATGATACCAGGCCTTATCCCGATCGCGATCGAACACAACCACGTGGCCTGTTCATTGGTGCTAACGATGGGGCCAGTGGAGTTGCGTTCTTGATGGAGTTGGGAAACGTGATACGCGACCTCAAAATCAGTCACGGTTATGGGATAGATTTTGTTTTTTTTGATGGTGAAGAGCTTGTGTACCGCGAAAATGATCCTTATTTTCTTGGCTCCAAGTATTTTGCCAATCAATACAAAACTCAGGCACGAGATTTTGAATACGTCTATGGTATCCTGTTTGACATGATTGCTGATAAAAATCTCATGATCTATATGGAGAAGAACAGTATTAAATACGCTCCCAAGCTGACGCGCAGCATCTGGCAAGCCGCTCAAAAAACAGGTGTCAGACAATTTATTCCGAAAGTCAAATTTGAAATTCGGGATGATCATTTACCTTTAAATGAAATCGCCCACATACCAACCTGTGACATTATCGATTTTGACTATCCGGTCTGGCACACAACGCGAGACATTCCCCGGTATTGCTCTGGTACAAGCATGGCAAAAGTCGGGAAAGTCATCATTTACTGGCTGCAGAATATTCCCTAATTTAGACTGTGAACAATGTTCTGCACCACGATTTCCGAAAGCCAACACACCATCGACGAAATGGGATCAAATCGATGATTGATTCACTTCTTCTGCATCGCGTCCAATTTGCTTTTACCGTTTCGTATCACTATTTGTTCCCGCAATTAACGATGGGTTTAGCGCTGTTGATCTTTATTCTCAAGAGCATCGGGCTGTGTGGCCACCCGTGGGCAGATACCGCAGCTCGCTTCTGGTTAAAAATCTTCGGTCTCACATTTCTCATGGGAGTTGTCACGGGAATCCCCCTTGAATTTCAATTTGGTACAAACTGGTCACAGCTCGTCAAATCGACAGGATCCATTTTGGGACAGACTTTGGCGATGGAGGGAATGTTTGCCTTTTTTCTCGAGTCGACGTTTCTTTATCTGTTAATTTTTGGAGAGAAAAAACTCGGAAAAATGGCTCATTGGGGTGTTTCATTTTTATTACTTTTCGGTACATGGTTAAGCGGTTATTTCATTGTCTGCACCAATGCCTTCATGCAACACCCTGTTGGATATCGAATTTCCGAAGATGGAGTTTATCACCTCACAAGTATTGGAGCACTGCTCAGTAATCCCTGGGCAATCAAACAATATCTGCATACGATGACTGGCTCTGTGATCACAGGTAGCTTTACGATGTCAGCGATTGCCGCCTATTATTTATTAAAGGGGCAACATGTTGAATTGACTCGGCGGTACCTTAAGGTCTCAGTTATCGTCGGACTTTTCTCCAGCATTATTGCTGCAGTCCCGACTGGCGACTGGGAAGCAAAACAGGTACAGAAACATCAGCCCATCAAGTTCGCAGCGATGGAAGGCCACTTTCATACTGAAGATGGCGCTGGCTTAATTCTCATAGGCCAGCCAAATATGGACGAACTCAAAATTGACAATCCCGTTATCATTCCCAAAGCACTTTCTTTTTTGACGCACGCCAGCTGGAATGCAAAAGTGAAAGGCCTCACAGAATACGATCGAGAGCTCTGGCCAGACAATGTAGAACTCTTGTATTTTTCGTATCATATCATGGCGGGGCTCGGAACATTGTTTATTGCCTTAATGGGAATAAGCGCGTTCCTGCTTTGGCAACGAAGGTTATATACCAATCGCGTAATACTCTGGCTCTTAATGCTGTCACTCCCATTTCCTTTTATTGCGAATACGGCTGGTTGGTTCACCACAGAAATCGGTCGCCAGCCCTGGGTGATCTACGGTTTGATGAAAACGGCTGATGGAGCATCCCAAAATGTTTCGCAAGGTAATGTTCTCTTCACATTATTGGGTTTTATGGGCCTTTACCTGTTTTTATCAGTACTCTACTTTTTTCTCGCAACACGTATCATTAATCAGGGACCAGAACCAATTGATACTGATCAACCTGATTTAGCAACTGAGGGAGGAACTTAGAAGTATGGAAACCCTCTGGTATATCCTGTTGTTATTGATGATCTCGACCTATCTTGTGTTGGATGGTTTTGATCTGGGTGTTGGTGTGTTACATCTATTTATCGCTAAGAATCGACAGGAACAAAAACAGGTTATCCAGTCGATTGCACCTGTCTGGGATGGAAATGAAGTCTGGTTGATTGCCGCTGGCGGAACAATGATGTTGGCCTTTCCCGCATTTTTGAGTTCCATGTTTAGTGGGTTTTATCTCCCTTTGACCATGGTTGTCTGGCTGTTACTCTTTCGAGCAATCAGTATCGAGTTACCTCACTATTTTTCTGATTCCCTCTGGGTCCATTTTTGGAACATCATGTTGTTTGTTTCCAGTGGCTTGCTCATTGTGATTCTGGGAGCGGCATTGGCCAATATCTTTCGAGGAGTTCCGTTAAATGCAGAAGGGACTTTCTTTGAGCCTCTCTGGACGGATTTTCGAATTAGCAAACAGACAGGAATTCTTGACTGGTACACAGTTCTCAGCGGTGTCACTTCTGCTTCGATTTTTTTGCACCATGGTTCACTTTGGCTCGTTGCTAAAACTGATGGTCTCGTTCAACAGCGCGCTCGGAAATGTGCAACCAGCTTTTGGCTGACGACTGTCGGATTGACCATAGTGACTCTCATTGCCAGTTATGTCGTTCAACCGCACACCAAAGAAAATTTTGCTACTCACTCATGGCTCATCTTTCTCCCCCTGGGAGCTCTTTTTTTCTTGGCGGGTTCACTTTTCTTTCGAATCAATAACTGGAACATGGCCGCGTTTTTATGTTCTTCCTTTTTCATGTATCTGCTTTTATTTAGTGGCGCGGCCGCCCTTTATCCTTATATCCTTCCTGGCTTAAACCCTGAATACAGTTTGACTATCTTCAATACATCTCCTCCACCAGAAGAATTACAGACAACACTTTATTGGTGGATTCCCGGTGTCATATTAGTTGGCATTTATTTTACGATTATGTTCCGTTCTCTACCGAAAGTCATTTCTGTGATATCGAATCAGGAGCACCATTAACGGAGATTGTCTATAGTCGAATCTACGTCACTTAACATTTTGAGGATTCTCAATTTGTCACTTGCTGACGTGAACAACCGGCTATAAAACCGAAGTCGAAAATGTTCAAAAAATGCAACATCTCCATTTATCCCTCTAAACTGGCTGTAATTATGAAGAAATGATCAATCAGCGGCCTTTCGCCGTGTTTCCACTCTCGAGCTGTCTACAAAATAATCCCATCAGACACGTTTCATCTCAACCTGATTTTGTTAGACTTAAATTGAGAAGATTGGAAGATTGACTTGGTGACATTTCAACATTCAAAGGGATTTCCTCCACCACCAATCAAGGATGCAGATATTGTGACAGATACGATCCCGGGCATCATCGTCGGAACGCTTTTGGTTCTCTTTGGAGCAGGGTTAATTCAACTACACCGTACGTCCTGGTTTCACCGTCAACTCGATGCAGACCTCAGTGATGACGATCTCAGTTTTTTCTCAAAACAATACCGCAGACGCATGCAAACTTCAGGTCTGCTGATTCTGATTGGTTTCCTGATCGTAGTGGGGGATGCACCTTACATGCCCTGGAAATCTTACCCGGGCTTGTTTGCAGCGTACTGGGGAGGCATTCTCTTGATTGCGTTCTGGGTCATTCTGTCTGCTATTGGAGATATGAGCGCATCCCGGATCCGGTCTTCCACAATGATTTCTCGAATTCAGGACCAACAGCGCTTACTGGAAAAACAGATTCTGGAACTGAGAGAAAAAAAGCAGCAAACGACTGATAAGAAGTCTCATCCAGAATCAGAGCAATAAGCTGACTCAAGATTGCTGTTTGTGATGCAACACGTGTTAGGAAGCAACGCGTGCTTTCACTAATTGTTCAGAAGGCAGGCGATCATAACCGAACATCTCAAATGCTTTTTGCCAACGCTCGTAAATTTTCTTTTCCTGAGCTGCATCCATTTCGTATTTATTTTTCTTATACGACTTTTGATCTTTCAGATAAGGCTGCATATTTGTTTCTAGATCATCAAAGCCGGAAAGATTCAGATGCTCGTAAACTTTTCTCAATTCTCCCACAGGGTCGGCTTCGAGTTCTTCAAAGCGAACTTCGTGTAATTGACCTTCTGGTACTGTTTTCCGATCGCGATCATAAACATCCAAGTGATTTAGATAAATATTGGCCATATCCTCTTCTAACTTTTGCATGTTGAGAGGAGCAAAGCCATTATCGCCAAACATGGTACGGCGTAAATGTAAAGTTGAGTTATAAACTTTGTAAGGATCCCGATAAATATAAATGAAACGAGCATCGGGAAACATTTTGAGCAGAAATGGTATTCGGAATGTGTGAGTAGGTGACTTCAAGAGAATGTGTTTTTTTATACCTTCCTTGTAGGTCAGTTTCTTCATAAAGTATAAAAATGTTTTTTTCCAAATTGCTTCTTCTTTCGGCGTCAGTTGATCCAACTCATAATAGCGATCATAAACCTCAGGTTGATCACTAAAACCAATCGCCAGATAGGGTGACATCAGGTGGAGTAGCATGATGGAAGTTTCATCTTCCTGAGGTAAATCCCAATTCACCGGCATATTATCCATGGGGCGCTGTTTTGGTAACAAATACTTCAAAACATGTTTAAATACAGGTTCTGTTAACAGAAAATGTGAAGGAAACAGCATTGCTCCCATATTAGGATAAATGAACTGTTGATCCATCGACATAAGATTATGGAGTAGCGTTGTACCACTTCGCCAATGACCGATGATAAATACGGGGGGTTCTAATTCCGTCCGATTGACTTTGCGACTGAAGACCAGATTTTCCAATAAGCCCAGACAGGAGTTGGAAATACTAAACAACCCGGAAGAAATCAAACGAAACAAGCCCGATGGACGAATTGTGGGACGCAGCCTCATTAGCTTGATGAAATTAGTGATTCCAATCCCCGACCAGACACAAAAAGGGCCTTGAGTGGATCCACTATTATTTTGCTTGGGTTTAGTCATCTGATGAGACTGTCCTACTCTTTATCAACACAAGTCAAAGCCCAGCTAATCAAAATCTTGCCTGTCTTCAGATTTTGATAGTCAATGCAAATCGGCTGAAATGGAGAGACTATACTATATTCTTCTTAGACTGTCTTCAGGCAAATCGAAGAGATTCAGGACTAAACTGCTATTTTTCACCACTCTATCCAAATTTGAACTGATCAGGTTCATTGGATCCATAATGAGTTTATTTCGGCATCCTGTGTGTGAGACTTCGAAGAACTCTATCACCATCAACGGGAATGACCAAATACAACAGACGAGACACGTTATAAAGTGTGTCTAAACTCCCCCTAAATTAACTGTTTATTCTCTCTTGTACAATTAACATGTCCAAAAATTGTTTTGAAACGCATTCTTTCAGTCATGAAATACAAGACCAAACAACATTGTACCTTTTACATCAGAGAAACAGGAGCAAGTGAACACTCTTTTAGTCCAACAGTTCTTTGATGTCCTGAAAATCAGCTTTGAGCGATGTGTAGAGCTTACGAAATACAGGATAAGCTTTGTTGTATACTTTTTTCCCTTTAGAATTTACGTTCGTGCTCTCAACGACACGAATGCTGGCTGAGCAGGCTTCAACTACATCCTTAAAAGCACCAGTCCCTGCAGCCGCTAATAACGCGACACCATAGGCTGGACCTTCTTCCGCATTAATTGTCACTACTTTTCGACCATAAATATCTGCCTGTATTTGACGCCAGAATTTGCTCCTGGCCCCACCACCTGAGAGCCGAATCTCTTTCACAGGGATATTCAGCTCTCTGATAATTTCCAGGGAGTCTCGCATGGCATAAGTCGCTCCCTCAATCACGGCACGGCTCAAATGGGGACGCCCATGCCGCAAGCTTAATCCAATCCAGGCAGCACGAGCATCAGGATCTGCATGAGGAGTTCGTTCACCCGTCAGATAAGGTAAGAAAAACAAGCCTTCACTTCCGGCGGGAGCTTCAGCTGCCTGCTCGGTAATGAGTTGATAGGGATCGATCTTTTTTCGTTTGGCGCTAGCCACTTGTTGTTCACAGAGTTGATTTCGATACCATTGCAAACTGCCTCCCGCAGAGAGAACCACCCCCATCACATGCCACTTATTACGCACAGCATGACAGAAAGTATGCACCCGCCCCTCAGGATCAATCTGTACCTCATCACTATGTGCAAACACAACGCCGCTTGTTCCCATGGTCGCTGAGATCACACCTTTTTTCACAATTCCATTACCGACAGCACCGGCGGCCTGATCTCCGCCTCCTCCCACAACTGCGACACCTTTAGAAAGGCCCAACAATCGAGCAGCCTGCTCAGTTAGACGTCCACTGACATCTTCTGATTCATAAACTTCGGGCAACAGCGATTCATCCAATTCCAATTTTCTCAGCAATGGACGGCTCCATTTCCGCTGTTTGACATTCAACAGTAACGTTCCCGAGGCGTCGCTGACCTCGGTCGCGAATTCTCCTGTCAATCGAAATCGGACATAGTCTTTTGGTAATAAAACCTGGACAGTTTTATCAAAGTTTTTCTTTTCGTGATTGCGAAGCCAAAGAATTTTGGGGGCTGTAAAACCTGTCAGAGCCGGATTTGCCACCATGTTGATCAGTTTTTTCCGTCCACCGGCACGCTGTTCGATTTCAGCACATTCCGCAGCGGTCCTCTGATCGTTCCAAAGCAGAGCTGGTCTAATCACTTCATGTTTTTTATTGAGAAAAACACTTCCATGCATCTGTCCGCTTAGTCCAATGCCTTTGACATCGACAGGCTTGATTTTACCTGTTTTCAAAACTTTGCGAACACTTTTGATCGTGGCCTGCCACCAATCTTCCGGATTCTGTTCCGACCAACCGGGGCGAGGACTATAGAGTGGATACTCTACGGTCGCAGAAGAAAGAATTGTACCATCTTCCTGCATTGCCAGTGTTTTTGTTCCACTCGTTCCAATATCCACGCCCAAAAAAACAGCCATGCGATTATCCTCATCCCTCGGTTAGTCAATCAATTACTCAGATCAGCAATATATGTTGTCTTGAATAAGATAGAACTCACTCGGGACAAACACAACCGATGGGGTGAACTTCGGAAATTTCACGTATCCAGATATTACGAAATTTTGTCTTATTTTTGTGAAACTGAAGTCGGATGGGCAGTTTCTCTTCATGAGCAGTATAAAAAGGAGGTTGATGGTAAAAAGTACCACCTTGCAGTTCAGAATGATTTTGCACAACGACGCCATTTTGAATGACTGTAATATATGCGGGCTTTACCAGTTGTCCATATACATCAAACCGGGGTGCGGTAAAGATGATATCGTATGTTTGCCATTCCCCTGGTTTGCGGCAGGCATTGACCATCGGAGGCCACTGTTTATAAATGGCTCCCGCCTGACCATCAAAGTAGGTTTTGTTCTGATAGGAATCGAGGACTTGAACTTCATATTTACCCATCAGGAACACACCACTATTGCCACGCCCCTGACCTTTTCCTTCGATTTTTTCTGGGGTCGCCCATTCTATATGAAGTTGACAGTCACCAAATGATTGCTTGGTTTCAATATCTGTATTTGTGGTAATTGCATAACCGTCCTTGATGATCCATTGATCGCCGTTTTTCCACTGATTCAGGTTTTTTCCATCGAACAAGACGATCGCGTCAGAGGGTGGCTTATTGGGACTTGTCGTCACAATAGCTGGCTCTTTCCAAACTAAACCGTTCTTATATTCTTCCACCAGATTTCCGTAAGTTTGATACGCCATCCCAAGGAAAACAGCAACAGCCAAAAAACGAAATACTCTGCGCATACCTGTCATATCTTGTTCCTTCTCTCTCTATTTTCTGTTCAGTTTTGCATTAAACTAAGAATTAGAATTTCAAGTGATCTACTTGTAAAGAGATCTACTTTGACATCGTGTTGTCTAAGCTTTCAATAATCGAGACTGGCGCCTCCCTCGGCTTCGATTGCCTGGCCTGTGAGAAAGCTCGAATCCTCTGTCGCTAGGAACAGAGCCAGGCGGCCCATTTCTTCGATCGTTCCCATCCTTTTGAAAACCTGAAGATCGGCAACCCGCTTCAACGCATTTTCTGAATCAGGAAGTGTCGCAGCCCAATCACGCATTAGAGGAGTATCGATATTACTGGGGAGAATTGCATTCACTCTTACCCCAGCTTCGCCCAGTTCAATCGCCAATGATTTGGTAAAGCTGACTTGAGCACCTTTAGTTGAACAATAGGCGGTTGAATGGTGTTGTCCTAACACGGCCGTCATCGACGACATATTGATGATAGTCCCTTTTGTTTTACGTAAATATGGCAAGGCATACTTAGCCCCAGCAAACGTACTGAGAAAGTTGACACGCATCAACTCTTCCATTTCCTCGATACTGGTTTCTTCAAGAGACATCGCTGGTGGATGGAACCCTGCATTATTGATAATACAATCCAGTCGGCCAAATTGTTCCACAACCATTTCGATGGCAGATAAAATTTGTTGATGCTCGCCGACATCGCATTGAACGAAGATCGCCTTCCCAGGGCCTTTTTCATTCAATTCGCGCGCTAAATCTTGCCCCGCACCGATACCTCGGGCCAGAATCGCGACCAGACCACCCTCTTCACAAAACACGCGTGAGCAGCCTTCACCAATACCTTTACTGCCGCCAGTGACAATCACAACACGATCTTTGAATCTCATACTTCCCTCAATCGATATGTTTCGCGGGTTCAAATTGGGAATTAACAGTAACCTGTTATTTTTACTAATTCCAATTTGGCATTTACGGTAACAATTACGGAGAGGGAATTCCAATCAAACGTTGAACTGAATTCAGAGACAAGGATTAATTAAGTGAGTTTAATTTTGCCAGACTGAGGCGAAGTTCGAATAAATCATAGATTATTGGAGAGATCCCAAACGTAAAATCTCGGGAAGTTCAGCCAGATTTAGATTACCGCCGCTTAGTATTGCAACGACTTTCTTACCTTGAAATCGTTCTTTGTTTTTGAGAATCGCGGCTAAAGCTGCTGCTCCCGCCCCTTCTACCAGATTGTGTGTCTCTTTGAGTGTATGATAGGCGGCGATTCGCATCTCGTCTTCACTCACCAGCAGAAAGTCATCTACGACCGACTTCATGATTTCCTGAGTCAACTCAGCCGAAGATCGGGTGGCGACTCCTTCTGCCCAGGTTTGAGCGGTTTCAGTTGTTTGTAATGAACCGGCTATAAAGGATAATTGATTTGCAGGTGCGTTCTCAGCTCCTACACCAATGACTTCCGTTTTTGGGTTCAAGTGTTTGGCTACGATCCCAGTACCACAAACACCACTGCCCATACCCACAGGAACTATAATGACATCAGGCGCGTTCAGTTTTTCAAAAATCTCAATCGCCTGAGTTCCTACCCCTGCAATCAGCTTCGGCTCATTCGCTGAATGCACGTAACGACGTTTTCCATCAACTAATACGTGTTCCAGATATTGTTTTGCTTCATCAAAGTCTTCGCCATGTTCAATGATGTCCGCTCCCAGTAATTTGATCGCACGGACTTTATCCGGGTTATTATTTTTCGGAACCACAATCGTACATTTAATTCCAAAGATACGAGCCGCGTATGCTAACGACTGACCATGATTGCCAGTCGAACATCCCATGATTCCTGCTTCACGCTCCGTATCAGAAAGAGTACTTACTAAATTAATCCCTCCTCTGATTTTAAACGCACCCACAGGCTGATGGTTTTCATGTTTTAAATAAAGTTGGGTCTCGGTTAACTGACTTAAGCCTGGCCACTCATAAAGTGGAGTAGGGGACAACACTTGGCGGACGCGGGGAACTGCTTCTTGAATATCCTGAAAAGTTGGTGGCTGCATCATAAACGCCTGCTTATATAAATTAAATTTTAGAAATCAACTCATTTTCAATGACACATTCCGATTTATGAAGTTCGTTAGAAAAATGCCAATTGTCAAGTTATGAAACGCTGAAATTCGGAACCAAACATGGGAACTCATTATTGCGTCATCCCAAATTGACTGGTATTATTAAATTATAGATTGGCAATGATCATACTCAAAAGTCAACTATTATGATTCTACCTGCCGGGCTTTGGGAGTCTGGCTACCGTAAGCTCGTTTGATTACGGATCGGTATCACCAAACCAGTTTTCCACGTGTTTGATGTACCTGGATTTCCAAGCTGTGATCGCTTACCACTCTCGGTGTATCTTCCACGTCTTTGGCTGAGGCGAATTACCATGCATCGGGTAATCATAAGGTCTTTCTGGATCGGACTGACTGTATTTTTTTTGCTTCCCGTTCAAGTTTACTCTGAAGCGAAAGACATCAGCTTCAACCGTGACATTCGGCCCATACTTTCACGAAACTGCTTTCATTGTCATGGACCTGATGCTACGCATCGAGAAGCAGACTTACGTCTGGATATTGAAAGTGGCATCAATGCGAAATCGGGAACTGCTTTTATCATTGAGTCAGGCCAACCCGAGAAAAGTTTGCTCTTCGAACGCATCTCAAGTAATGATCCTGATCTTGTTATGCCTCCCGCTGATTCAGGAAAGTCGTTGAAGCCAGCCGAAATTCAATTGCTCAAACGATGGATCGAAGAAGGAGCTCCCTGGTCGAAGCACTGGGCCTATGTTAATCCACAACCCATTGCGACTCCAAAAGTAAAAAATCAGAAATGGCCCGTGAATAGGATCGACCATTTTATTCTGTCTCGATTAGAAAAACAGAACCTGAAACCAGCGGTTGAAGCAGATAAGATTACTCTGATCCGCCGTCTCAGCTTCGATCTGACTGGGCTGCCTCCCACTCCACAAGAAGTCAAAGAGTTTGTAAATGACCGTAGTGCTAAGGCCTATGAAAAACTTGTCGATCGACTACTGGCATCACCACATTACGGCGAGCGGATGGCCATATATTGGTTAGACCTGGTTCGCTTTGCAGACACAGTGGGATATCACGGCGATCAAGACCATCACATTTCGCCTTACCGTGATTATGTCATCAACGCGTTTAATGACAATATGCCCTTCGATCAATTTACGCGAGAGCAATTAGCGGGGGACTTATTGCCGAATCCGACACTGCAGCAAAAAATTGCTACCGGATATAATCGCGTGCTACAAACCTCACATGAAGGGGGTGTACAACCCAAGGAATACCTGGCTATCTATGCAGCCGACCGCATCCGAAATTTTTCAGGCGTCTGGATGGGAGCAACCATGGGGTGTTGCCAATGCCACGATCATAAGTACGATCCTTACACCATCAAAGATTTTTACTCACAAGTCGCTTTTTTTGCTGACATTGATGAAGCACAACATTTCACAAAAGCGACAAATGCTCTTCCAACAGCAAGAGAACCAGAACTTTTCCTCTATTCTGAGGAAGAACAAAAACAAATTTCTGAACTCGAATCGAAAATAAAAACGCTGAAAAAAACTTTGAAATCAACAAAGCAGGCAAAAGAACAGACGCAGCTCAAGCAAAGATTAGACGCATTACAAAAAATGCGAACGGCAATTGATAAAAAAGCATTGAAAACCATGATTACAGTTTCGATTAAGCCAAGGGACATTCGAATTCTCCCGCGAGGTAATTGGCTGGACGATTCGGGCCCTGTTGTTCAGCCAGCCATTCCCGAGTTTCTAGGTGCCTTGGGTAATGGAGAGAAACGTCTGACTCGCCTGGATCTCGCCAACTGGTTATCAGACAAGAATGGTTATGGATTATTGATGGCACGTGTGTTTGCGAATCGCTTTTGGTATCTCTTCTTTGGGAATGGTATTGCACCCGTTCTCGATGATTTTGGGGGGCAGGGAGGACCACCGCATTATCCGGAACTCCTTGATCAATTGGCACTGAAATTTTTCAATGACAACTGGAACGTCAAACAAATGGTCAAGTTTATTGTGATGAGTAAAGCGTATCGCCAATCTTCACTTGAGTCACCAGAGCAACGAAAGCTTGACCCATACAATCAACTGGTTAATCGTCAGGCACGTTTCCGGTTGCCTGCAGAAATGGTGCGAGATAATGCTTTAGCTGTCAGCGGCCTGTTGATTACCAAAATTGGTGGCCCAAGTGTGAAACCGTACCAGCCTGCCGGCTATTATCGTCACTTGAATTTTCCGAAACGAAAGTATGTATCACATTCTGATGAACGACAATGGCGTCGTGGCTTATATGTGCACTGGCAACGACAGTTCCTCCACCCTATGTTAAAGGCCTTTGATGCCCCAAGCCGTGAAGAATGTACGGCTCAGCGTCCCCGATCGAATACCCCTATTGCAGCAATCACGCTTCTGAACGACCCGACTTTCATCGAAGCCGCACGAAAATTCGCAGAAGAGGTTCTACAAAACGGAGGAACATCCGACACAGAAAAAGTCAAATATGCGTTCTCGAAAGCGACATCTCGTTCCCCGGAAGAAATAGAATCTAAAGCTCTTTTGGCGCTGTTGAATTTAAATCGCAAGACATATCTATCAAAACCCGAAGATGCGGTATCACTGACACAATCTGGTTTAGCAAAAACAAAACAAGGTCTTGATAACATTGAGTTGGCATCATGGACGGAGGTCACTCGTGCGTTATTAAATCTGAATGAAGTGGTGACGAGGAATTAAAGTGATGATTAATTGGAATCAAATTCAAACTGGCTTGAATCGTCGAACGTTTCTTACCAATTCGGGAGTAGGACTGGGAGCGGCCGCACTGGGCTCTTTGCTAACGAACGAAAAAAGTGCTGTTGCGCAATCAGTAGCAAAACCATCTATAGTGAGAGGGTTACCGGGCTTACCACATTTTGCTCCCAAAGCAAAACGAGTCATATTTCTCTGCATGGCAGGTGGGCCTACTCATCTTGAAACGTTTGACTATAAACCAAAATTGGCTGAAATGGATGGAAAACCATTCCCTGAAAGTTACACCAAAGGTCAACCGATTGCGCAGTTGCAGGGCAAAGCCCTGAAATGCCAGGGGCCATTGACTAAGTTCCATAAGTACGGTCAGAACGGACAGGAAATCAGCGATTTTCTGCCTTGGACTGCAAAAATCGCCGACGACATCTGCATCATCCGTTCGATGGTCACCGAGCAGATCAATCATGATCCCGCGCATACTTTTATGAATACAGGCACTGCCATCAGTGGGCGGCCTTCAATGGGATCTTGGATCACATATGGATTAGGTAGCGAAACGGAAGAGCTGCCTGGTTTTGTCGTACTCACCAGTGTAGGTGGGCGAAACCCTCAACCAATCGCGTCACGGCAATGGGGCACGGGGTTTCTTCCCAGCCGTTATCAGGGAGTTCAATTCAATTCAACCGGTGATCCGGTGAATTATTTAAACAACCCTGCAGGTGTGAATGCACGGCAACAAAAAGAACTGATTGAAACAGTTCAAAAGCTGGACCGATTCCGCAATCAGCGTGTCGCTAATCCGGAAATAGAAACACGTATCGCCGCCTATGAAATGGCATTCAAAATGCAAACCTCTGTTCCCGAACTCATGGACCTTTCAGGAGAATCGAAACAGACATTGGAAATGTATGGTGCCGAACCAGGATCTGGAAGCTATGCCACTAATTGCCTGCTGGCGAGACGTCTGGCAGAACGAGGATCTCGATTTATTCATCTTTACCATCGCGGTTGGGACCATCACGGTGACCTAGTGAAATACATGAATACCTGCTGCGGTTTAACTGATCAACCAACCTGGGCTTTAATCAATGATCTGAAGCAACGAGGGATGCTAGAGGAAACACTGGTGATTTGGGGAGGGGAATTTGGCAGAACTCCCATGTTCCAGGGAAAAGGAGGTGCAGGTCGCGATCACCACATTAAAGGTTTTTCCATGTGGATGGCCGGAGGAGGGATAAAAGGTGGAATTACTTATGGTGCAACCGATGAACTTGGGTATAATTCCGTAGAAAACATTGTCAACGTTCGTGATCTACATGCAACTATGCTACACCTGCTCGGAATTAATCATCAACAATTCAGTGTGGAATTTCAAGGATTGGATACTAAACTCACAGGTGTTGAAGAGGCACATGTCATTAAAAATATTCTGACGTAGTAGCATGGCACTATACAGTCCCTGAAGTGGATGCCCCGATGGTCTTGATCATCGGGGCATCTTCATTTTGAGTCAGCCACCAAAGTCAAATCGATGCGATGCTATACTTTTAGATCTTCTGTACTCTGATTCAGATTGCTTTGATAGCGCTGCCTGACTGGTTCGATGATTTCGGCAATGAATGCATCCACTTGTTCCGGTGCACGCCCGATATACTTTCGAGCGTCGAGCGCACTATTCAAATCACAGTCTTTGAAAGCGGGATCTTTTTGCAGGCGTTCGATCAAATCATTCTGTCCACCATTCACTTTCACTTCTGCACCAGCAGCCTGGCTATGAACCCGAATGAGTTCATGCAATTCCTGACGATCACCGCCTGCCGCAACACCGGCCATCAGAAATTCTTCCGTCGCCATGAATGGGAGCTCTTCATTGAGATGTTTCTCAATCACTTTGGGATAAACAACCATCCCATCGACAATATTCCGATACAAAATTAATACAGCATCGATGGCTAGAAACGACTGAGGTAGAGACAGTCGCCGATTGGCACTGTCATCCAACGTTCGTTCCATCCATTGAGTCGCAGCCGTATCTTCTGCGTTCGCGGTCAAGCTGATTGCAAACCGTGCCAGCGAACACATGCGTTCGGACCGCATCGGATTTCGCTTATAAGCCATAGCTGAGGAACCGATTTGTTTTTTCTCAAATGGCTCTTCCAGTTCTTTCCGGTTCTGCAGAATTCGAATGTCGTTACCTGCTTTATGTGCTGACTGACCAATGCCACTCAACGTAGACAAAACCTGAGCATCCACTTTGCGAGAATAGGTTTGACCGGTCACTGCATAGCGATCACTGAAACCCATTTTTTCCGTCACGCGTCGATCCAGCTCATCTACTTTTGCATGATCGCCTTTAAAAAGCTGGAGGAAGGTCGCCTGTGTTCCCGTGGTTCCCTTCACACCTCGAAATCGTAGTTTTTCCAGACGATATTCGATTTCTTCCAGGT
The DNA here is from genome assembly GCF_007748195.1 of Gimesia aquarii. Lineage (NCBI taxonomy): Bacteria > Pseudomonadati > Planctomycetota > Planctomycetia > Planctomycetales > Planctomycetaceae > Gimesia > Gimesia aquarii. The sequence goes on along the minus strand of NZ_CP037920.1, from coordinate 1,408,494 downwards.
CGAGGATCAGATCATAACACCAGAGAGTCGCTCTTTTTCCGATCGTCGTCGGTTGAGCCGGTTGTAAATGAGTGAATCCCAGACAGGGTAAATCACGATTCTCTTTAGCAAAACTAGCCAGATGATCGATCACAGAAATAAGCCTGGCTCGCACACACTCAAGACTTTCGCGAATCATAACTAGTTCGCTGTTGTCAGTTACAAAACAACTGGTGGCACCGAGATGAATGATGGCCATCGAATCAGGACAACGGTCACCGTAAGTGTGCACATGAGCCATCACATCGTGTCGCAGTTCTTTTTCGTACTTAGCGGCCAGCTTGAAATCAATATCGTCGACAGCTTCTTTTAACGATTGAACCTGTTCCGCTGAAATCCCGAGCCCCATTTCGTGCTGTGACTCGGCAAGTGCGACCCATAATCTGCGCCAGGTGGAATGTTTTTTTTGAGCCGACCAAATCTGGCTCATTTCCTGGGACGCATACCGAGTAATCAACGGATTCTCATAAATTAAATGACTCAATTTCTTCTCTTTCTTCAACACGGAGGAGTTTCCTCAAACTCCGTTATGGTAAATCAAAAATCCCTCTTATATGAGGCATAATTAGTTATTCACAGGCACGACTCGAACATTCTCGGCAACATGCACACCCATTGAAATGACTTGACCATTCCATTCCGAGACAACAATTCCAGCTTCCACATTTTTTTCAGTGACGCTGCCTTGAGAACCAATGGTTAAGCCTGATCGGGATAGAAACCGCAAAAATTCTGTTTCTTGATCAGTCACCTGAACGATTTTGATCGGGATTCCGATTTGGCAATCAGATAAATTCGTCAGGTTGGGATAAGCACGCCGCATCTGCCCATCAATGGATGGAATCGGATCACCGTGTGGATCGGTCTCGGGAAATTCAAGATACTCATCAATACGATCTACAAGAAAATCACTGACGGCATGCTCCATATTCTCTGCTTCAGAATGAACCTGATCCCAGGAAAGTTTAAGTGTCTGAGCAAGGAACAGTTCTATTAACCGATGTCGTCGAAGCACACGGATCGCCATCTGTTTGCCGCTCTCCGTTAAACAGGCTCCCTCATAAGGACGATACTCAACGTGATCAGAATGCTTCAAGGTTTTAAGCATACTAGTCACCGTTCCGGGGGCCACATCCATATATTTGGCTAACTCACCGGTACTGATCCATTCTGAGTTTGATTGGAGGCTAATCTGTAATATTGCCTTCAAATAATTCTCAACGGTTAAACTAGTGACATTCACAAAATCATCCTGCCTCATCAAACTATAAACCCTTTTATAATAGGGGCTTATTTGATTATGAAATGCATAATTACGATTTAAAAACGCACATGCGCTTCATTTATGTCTTTATCCTATCAACATCACAAATCACTTGGAATAAATACCCCCGCTCTATTCTGATGATAATTTCAAGCCTTTTATAGATAAATACTTACCACTTTTTCGTGGGCTCTCTCTGAATCATAGGTTTTCCCTGAATTCCGATACTTTGGGTGATGCTTGAACTCAGATTATGCCGATTTTACTGATTATACGGACTCTCCTCGATGCCCTTCTACCTTTGTCAAATTGCCATAAGGAAGGCTAGATGTTCTGCTGGCGCGTATTTTGTTTTATGTTTTCGATCATGATCCTCTGTTCTGGATCATTGAGTGTCATTAATGCGCAAACTGAATTCCATGAAATCGACGGACAACCACAGAAGCAGACCGCGGTGATTGGACTACTAGGTGAATTTGCACATTGTGCTGCATATGAAGTTGCCGACCAAGACCTGCAATTGAATAAAGTGATCTCCAGAGCAGGCGGATTGACCGCAAAATCATCGGGTATCATTCGTATTATTCGCGGTGGACGCATCAGCCAGAATCTCTTTTACTCAGCAGATCAAGAGTTTCCACTGATGAATGGTGATGTGCTGCTTGCTATGAAATCATCTGCCAGAGTGATTGATGATGTCTCAAACCAACAGTGGAACTACAATCAAAGAAATCAACAACAAGGATCACCTGAACTGATTCAAGTTGCCATAATCAACTTATTAAACCGTCCGATCGTATTTGGTCTGCAACCAGAAATAGCTGATCTAGCTAGCATCTTGCGCTGTTTGAATCAACCGATAGAAAAGTACCCACAAATCGCGCGAACCATTAAAGTGATTCCACCTCATCGGGGCAGACACAAAGCTGCTTTCACAACAAATAAGCTGACAACCAAACTGGATACAGGCACGGTACTCGTTTTGAATGCCAAACAGAGCCTCGATCTCTCGTTGGTACCCAAATCCCTACCAGCCCCTTTACAGTTACACGCAGAAGAATTTAATGTTCTCGCATCTCCAGCAGAGATGAATGCTCCTGTATCATTGCCTTTGGAGACATCTCGTTTTCAACAAGTGCCCCCCGTGAAGAAAGACATTCAGGAAACGTTTCAAGGAGTAGCTCATCCAGAAAATATCCCGGGTGCTACAGAAGAACCTCGTCTTGATTTAGAAGATAAGCAGCTCCAACTCAATGGTCCCCTACTACAACAAACAACTGCGAATCTGGACTTGGATACCAAACCGAAAGTTACGCACGTTGAAAACAGGGGCCAAGAGCCAAAAGATCAATCAAACCAACAGGACAAAGAACTCACTGCCACCCCTACTGTTCCTGAAATGCATTTAAAGGCGGCACCCGCTCCTCCTGCCGAAGCAATCCAGGTTCTATCGGAGAATGATTTAATCAAACTTGAAGAGGCAGAATCGAAGGCTGGCTCTTCGTTCTGGTCTCATTGGAGCGTATATCTCTTACTGACATTTGCTGGTGTTATGGGCTGGAGATTCTACCATAAAAAAACCAAAGCAAAACGTGATACACTAAAAGATGGTCAGCAGCAAACAACAATGTCCCCTGAGTCAGAAGTAGCTCTCGTTGCAAATTGGGAATCACTACCTCCATTACCGGAAAAATCTCTTCTGGAACAAATCCTGGAAAATAACATCCCCGTCATTGAAGAAACACCTCAGATTCCGACCGACAACTTTATTTATGGACGTCACCAAACCAGATCCGCACGTATCGATCAACGAGAAATACTCAAAGGCCCTCATTTCAACAAACAAACAGACCGTGGATCAAAGATCCCAGTGAACGCTGAAGCAACAAATGCGGTCTCAGCAAAACCGCGTTCAGAGCGAGCAGAAAAAACATTGAAAACACCTGCGTTTCGATTTGACAGGCCTCATCCGGAAGCTTCAAAATCTCCTGAAGAAAATAGGGATTCTAAAAAGAGTTCTCGTTCAGTCACTTCGAATCATCAGCCATCTGAAAAAGCAAACGATACATCCGGGATACTCGATCGAGTGTTACAGGCAATGCAGGGAGTGATCCAAAAATGAGCACTTCATTGCATATTGGCTCAAACAGCCTCAGAACATTACAAAACGATTCCAACCAAAAATTAACGAGCCGATCGATTGATACCGCATATACCATCATGGAAGATACGAAAGAAAACCGTTTCTTTCTACGAAAACTCACAACCCCTTTTCTTTGTTGTGAAGACAGTTTGATTATTCCAGGAGAGAGAGCGTGCCAAATTGCACGATTTTCGAATTTGCCTTTATATCCTCTTTTTTCGAAAGGAGAGTTGGTTTTAAACGACCCTGTCCACCGACAGTTACTCTCAACCTTGATCCAATCAATCCTTCCCAAATCAAAAAAAACTGGTGAGTATTGTTCCTTCATGACGCCAGGGACTGATGCGACTTCATCTTTAAATAAGCTGGTCTCTCAATTGATTACATTACAAGGTTATACTCCGTTAGCAACGAGTATTTCATTAGCGGCAGGCTTATCCGCGTTTCCTGCCATTTCGCGATTGTCAGGATATGCAGTCTACCTCGGCCACTCTCACTCAGAAATTGGCTTAATTCATCAAAGCCGAATGGTGATCCAGCATTCGGCTCCCTATGGGAGTGAATGGATGGATGAGCAACTGGCTAATTCCTTAAAACTGTTTACCACAAATTCAGAAGGTCAGCAGGTTCCAGATACAGAGAAAGCCAAACTGAAACGACGCAACCCGGGAATTAATATCAGCCCTTTTCTTACTAATCACTCCGTGATCGCCAGCTGGTATGAGTCACTACTCGACAGCCTGTTAGATCATTTCGTCTTACAAATGGAAGCAATGCAACACTATCTTACCACGCTTGAGAAACTTCCCATCGTCTATCTGGGTGAGTTATCTCACATTGAAGGGTTCGGAGAATTCCTGGTACACAATCTATCTAACAGACAAGTTCGATTTGATTCTCAACAGGTAACTCATGTTCAAGACGAACAACTTTCGATCGCCCGTGGTGCATTGGTTGTATCTGCGATGGAACAGGATTTAGTAAGACCGGCTGCTTAATTCTGCTTAATTAGATCTTGAGCTAACTGATCCATGAATTTCAGATAGTCGACTTCCAGAGCTTGAAGATTCGTTTTAAATACGTTTTTGAAATCTTTCTCTCTGGCTTCAGGTGTGTATTTTTTCAGTGGATCACGTTGTGAGATCTGCTTCAGGTAACGTGCATACCGAGCAGGTCGTGTTTCCACCAGATAAAAGGTCAATGCCCATGCTTCTGCGTAAGCGTCAAATGTCGCTGAATGAAATAAAGCGTCTTCTCGAATGAATGATCGAAGTGAATCTTTTTTACGACGTTTTTGTGCATAATTTGTAAACCACAAAAGTCGATCTCGATTCACGCGCGAGATCGATTTGGCACGACCACCCGTATGAGACCGCAGTTCATCTGACTCAAATGTCGTCGCTAAACCTTCCACAACCCAGCGGGGATTATCACCAACCCGTGAGTGCAAGCCTGTATTAAATGCGACTTGATGCGTGGCTTCGTGGATAATTGTATCTCGTAACGCTTCCGTAATATTTTTACCATTATTCGAAACTCGCGAATAAATTGATTCGTTTTCATCTTGATGCTCTTGAAGGCCGGCAGATTTTGATGCAGTCCTTCGATCGAAGAGAGCAGTCCGATTCGTGTGTGGATGGTAATACCCCAGCAGACCTTGCCCAGTTCTGACATGGTCCTTCTTGCAATATTTGAAAAACTGATCCTGATCTGGAAAAATTACCGTCACCATCAAAAACTCAGGAGTTTTTACCTGATATCCACGCAAGGCAAAATAATGTGAAAACGATTGATACAATTCTTCAAATATCCCACCATAGGCTTTCGCCTTTCCTCTTGGTGCACAAATCAGATAATGTCGAGTTGAGATGACTTCAAAAAAGGGGCCAAACTCTTCCTGTAACCGTAGCTTCATTTTATTTAACGGTAGTCTTTGAAATTCAGAAGAGACTCGTCGGAACGAAGTGACATCCTTTAATGCAACCTCAGATAACTTGCCGGTCTGATCGACCATCCAACTGATATCATGATTATGGGCAATTGATTTCCCAATGAATGTATCGTTTTTGGTTTTCATCTCGATAAGAGAAGGGGGCTTAGCCAGCGCAGTTACGCCTGAAAAGAAAAAGAGGCTCGCTCCCAGAAAACAGAGTGGAATGATACGAAAGCAGGTTAACATCCAGAAGACCTTTAGTAGAAAACAGATTTGTGAGTTCTCTCTAATGATAAGTGTAATACCCGTTTTAGAAGGGGATTCGATAAAACAATATCTGCATCAAATCAGAGCGTTAAGAAGCAAGTATTGAAATAGCAGTATCAATTATAATGAATACACTAATTGTATTACCTGATCTTCCTGGTGTTTTCATGGCATACGAATCGGCTACAATATTATAGTGCTTCTTCAGGGAGCTTAATTCAAATCTATCTACTTGAGATGGAAACCTTCTTGTGTGGCGTACCTGGCTTCATTTTGGAATTCCTTTTTTTTATCTGACATGTTTTTGGATGATGGCGGAATCAAACGCTTTTGACCAGAAACCAGAAATAACAAAAAAAGCTCAGATGAAGCAGCAGATTGCTAAACTCATCAAAAAGCTGGATTCGAATCAGCGTGTTGTTCGACAACAAGCTGAAATAGAGTTAGTCTCGTTGGGAAAACCTGTTCTGTCTTTACTGCCCCCACCAGAACTCGTCTCGAGTAATTCTGTTCGAGACACCCTCCAACGCATACGAAAGCAGATTGAAAAGCGGGTCGCAAAAGATTCCATTAAGGCCTCAACTGTTAATTTGAGAGGCAAACACTCGCTTCATATGATTTTCATAAAAATCACTGAGCAAACCGGGAACCTGCTTGATACGGCGAATTTATCGAAGGCTCTATTAAAAGCTAAGATCGACGTCAATTTTGTCGACCGTCCCTTCTGGAAAGCCATTGATGATCTCTCTCGAAAACGACACCTGGCTTATCAAATTAATAGTTCGAATGGACATTTGGAATTCAATCAGATTCGCCAGAATCAGCAGAACCCATTAGCAGAAACCACTTATGTCTGCTACAGCGGACCTTTTCGGATTGAGATCGAAAAGTTTCTCAGACGACCTCTCGTAGGCAGCAAAAGCCGAGAACTCTTACGGACCACATTTTTGATTCAGGTTGAACCACGTTTAAGACCTTTATTTCTGAGTTACTCATCTAGTGAATTAGAGGCAAAAGGGAACAAGACACACAAGCTTCTCCCTTTTAATCCCTACGCGAAATATGAGCTTCCTCTGGGAGAAGGGGGTAAGAATTTAAAATTTTCGATGCAATGGATCTTGGATCGCAATCAACTTCCAAAGACCATTGAGTTTCAGGGACGGCTAAAAATGGAACTGGCGGCTGAAACTCTACCAATTACCTTTGATCATCTTTCGCGATCAAAGGGAGCACTTCGCCGACGGGGAAATATTTCAGTCGAATTGATTGATGCAGAGAAAATGAAACATGATTTCAAACAGAATCTGAATATTCGCATAGCTTTGAGCTATGACTATAGTGGCCCTGCTTTCGAATCACATCGAACATGGATTTACCACAATCGAGCATTTCTACAGAACCCGCAAGGTAAAAAGTATTGGTTGAACGGATCATCTCAAACCACTTTGGAAAGCACGGGAAAGATTAGCGTGCTCTATCAATTTACTGATTTACCGCAAGCAGAGACAAGTTACCAATTCACTTATCTGGCTCCAACCCTGATTACTTCAGCTCCCATTGATTTCCACTTTGAAGCGATCCCACTTCCAGGAAAGAACGTTGTCGATGATTAATCACAGACCACGTACTGAATTCCTGACGAGATAGTAGATTATTAAGTTTGACCAGACAGCGTTTTTGCTTCCTGCTGAACTCGCTCAACCATCCCAAATAAACCATTTTTTCTTTGAGAGCTAAGATATTTATCTAGCTGTAACTCAGAAAAATACTGTTCCACATCGATGTTCAGGACTTCTTCCGGTGTTTTACTATTATAAATTGCAAGTAGAACAGCTATTAATCCTTTGACAATTAATGCATCGCTGTCCGCATTAATCTCCAGGACCTTTTGGTCTCCGACCTGTTTTAGATCTGTGGTAAGCCAGACCATACTCTGACATCCATGCACACGGTTCGCCTCCGTTTTTTCTGAATCGGGCATGGCAGGAAGTTCAAATCCCAGATCGATCAGAAAATCGCAACGCTCTTCCCAATCGGCGAGATGCTTAAATTCTTCTAATAGTTCTTCAATGCTAATCATTTTAGTTGTCGAATTATGTGCTGTTGAATTTGGTTTTAGAGGCACTAGAGAATTTCCAAAGGCGGTCGAGTGGGATTCGCGATCAGATTGCGGGCAATTTCAATAGCCACGTTTTCTGCAACCTTGAGTAAATGAATTTGTGCTTCCGAGCCCTCTTCTACTAATTGAGAAATGTTTCCCGAATCAGATTTGATGCGGATTTCCGCATTCATGGGAATCTCTCCCAAGAAGGGGATTTCTAATTCTTCGCCTTTCGCCTGGGCACCCCCCTGTCCAAATACCTCACCAGACATGTTCTCGATGATTCCCAAGACAGGAATTTTTACCTGACGAAACATTTGCACTGCTTTTACTGCATCCAACAAAGCCACTTGTTGAGGAGAGCAGACAATCACTGCACCTGCCAATTCAAGTAATTGAGACAATGTTAACGAGACATCACCTGTTCCAGGAGGCATATCAATAATAAGATAGTCGAGTTCTCCCCATTCTGTATCCTGCAGAAATTGTGTGATCGCTTTATGCAACATTGGCCCCCGCCAGATGACAGCTTGATCGGGCTCGACAAAAAATGCCATCGACATCACCTTCAAACCGTTTGCCTCAACCGGAACGATACGAGTCATTGTCTGGCCATCTTTTCCTTGAAACTCCTGCGCCACTGGCTTTTCGCTTGTGCCCACCAGATGTGGGATACTGGGGCCATAAACATCAGCATCAACCAAGCCAACACGAGCACCAAATTGCTTGAGGCTATAAGCCAAACTCGCTGCCACTGTGCTTTTGCCAACGCCTCCTTTGCCAGCCCCCACGGCAATAATATTTTTCACATTAAGTCCCAGCCGACCCCCCGACTGTTTCCCTTTAATATTAGTAGTATATTCCACGTTTACATCTTGACATTCGGGGAACTGTTTTTGAATCGCACTTTGAATCTGCTCGGATAACTCAGACTGTAAAGGGTAAGAAGGAACAGGCAATTCAATCAGCACATGAACCTGACCGGAATCGCCAACCGTTGTTTCTTTCAGAAATCCTGAAGAAGATAAAGGTTTCTCAAATACTGGATCCATAAGATCATTCAGACAACTTTGTATATTCATTTCATTTATTTCAGAATTACTCATCAGTTTGATGTTCTTTCCAATAACGACATTATTGATTTGTGTTTCAAGAAATCTCAGTTCATTCTATAGAATCTGAACAAGTAAGATAAATGACCTGCACTATCTGCAGCGTGAGTATCGATTCATGAAAGTGCAGTGTTCGTGATTATGACTTCGATCTTGATGTTGTTGCTCCCAAATGCCATCGACAAATTTTTGCAATTCTTTCCGGCTCCAAACTGCCTATTTGCAAATGAAAGACTCCCAGCTCTCGGAGGGCCCATTCCAGATTTTGGAGAGGTTCTTCCGAGAAAATGATGACAGGAAACGAGACTCTTGCTGACAGCCACTTTTGTAAAAACTGCAAACAAATTTGCTTACTAATACTCAGATTAATAACTACGATTAGATCTGCCTGGATTTCCTGAAGACATTGCTGAAACAAATTAGACTCAGAGGAAAACCCACGAATGCTCCAATCTGACTCCTCTTCAAATTGCCATTGAAGCTCAGAACTAACGTGTGTCCGCTCTTCAAGAACAAACACTTTTCTCATAGATGTCCATTCAAATTAAACATACGATCACATAAAAAGCTGCCTGTTTAATACACATTGCGTGACTTTATCTCAATCCTATACATACCCCGCTTGAATACAACTCATTCAAGGGCTCAGGAAGGACTCCTGAGTCGGATTTTCTATGATTTCCAGATTTGAGGTGAAGGTAGTCATTTCTAAGGAATCTAAAATATACAAACAGACACAGTTATTTCTGCCAGAAAATGAAGTGATAGTTCTCTCAGGTGAGCGGACACATTCGAAGGGACCTCATAATCGATACAAATGACGTTTCAGGACCCACTTTCGGGGAAGACACGACAATTTTATGTTTATTCAAGGACCATTTGGCAATTATGGCCGAAAAGATATTCAGGTTTACCTTTTTAATTACGTGAGGCTATGGACTCTCAGGTTGATCGGGAAACCTCACCTGAATCAACCATGACAGAGTACCTCACGACCGTCCACGAAGCGAATCCTTGGAGATTGCCTAAATGAAATTGTTAAGTTATGTTGCCGCCGTTGCGGTTGTTTGTTGTGCTGGCGTATCTGCTGAAGCTGCTAGCTTCCTTGGTAAAGGATGCTGTGCTCCTGCTCCTACATGCTGTGCCCCAGCTCCTAAAACTTGTTGCGCTCCTGCTCCTAAGTGCTGTGCTCCAGCTCCCAAAACTTGCTGTGCCCCAGCTCCTAAGACTTGCTGTGCTCCAGCTCCTAAGACCTGCTGCAACACATGTGATAACTCATGCTGTGGTCGTAAAAAACTGTTCAGAGGAAACTTCATGAACCGTTGCAAAGACCGTTGCGGAAAGATGTTCAACCGTTGCAAAGATCGTTGCCGTAAAGTAAGAATTCGTTGCTGCAACCACAAGTCCCGAAGCTGCTGTGCTCCAGCTCCTACTTGCTGTGCACCAGCTCCAAAGCCAACTTGCTGTGCTCCAGCTCCAAAGTCTTGCTGCAACTAATTCGAATTTGAGGAACTTCTGCAATCCCAAGACTACACTAAACGGGATTGGCCAATCAGGTCCGAAAGGCAGCTTCCAGTATCGTGAACGTCAAGTCCGAGGGAATCTTTCCCTCGGACGGACTTCACAACACGAAAGTTTCTTTGAAGCTTTGAATTGAACATCAGGAAGTCCTTATTTTTGAGAATTTAAGCTTAGCAGCTATTAAAATTTAAAATGATGTCTCTCTTTTAGGGAAACATCATTTTTTTATGCGCAGACAAGATAAGAGGTTTCTTTTAAAAGCGGATTCCTTCCATTCATTGGAAAAACGTTTTAGACTCATAAATAGAAAGTAGTAATAGCCGAACAAAACCACCCCTGTGAACATGATTCTATGAAAATTGACGACTTACTCAAACGATTTCAATGGGAACAAATCCCTAACACGAATGGTCGTTTTACTCTCAGCCGGCAAGAGACACCGCTCTCGGTAGAAGCGCTTCTCGGTTCAGAAGAGGTGGAAATTAAGCAATACCCATCTGCCGATCCTCAGGAAATGATTCATATTGTCGAACTCGAAGATGGTGGCTTGATCTCCTATGAGCGAAAAGATGCCACATTTATCCACACTTTAAATTCTCAAAATATGTTCAAGAGGAAACAGTGGGAGTTAGGCATCATCTCTTTCAGCCCACGACAAATTCCAGACGATGATCAACAAGATCCGTAAGACGGATATCAGGACAGACAATTCATCACTCAATACCGCTATCAGAATTGAAATTCATTTTATTTTTTTAAAGAGCAGCCTTATTTTTAAAAAAAATCGATAGCTTTCAAATAAAACTTGGCTACTATAGTCTTGGGCAACCTCGTTAAACATCTATTCTCAAGTGATTTATTAGTATCATTATTTGAATATAATAATGAGGAGTTCAGTGTGCCCAAAGCGATTTGGAATGAGGCTGTTTTAGTTGAATCTGATGATGTCATTACTATAGATGGGGATGTCTATTTCCCGTTAGAATCTGTAAATAGTAATTTTCTAAAGAAGAGTTCGTCCACTTCTACAAGTCCGTATAAAGGTAAAGCCTTTTTCTACGACGTGATTGTTAACGACAAGATGAATCGCGATGCTGCCTGGTACTACTTAGAGCCTGAGCAAGAGTACGAACAACTTAAAAACCGGATTGCCTTCTGGAAAGGTATCGAGCTTCAGCAATAACTCCATACCGAATTCAAACTCTTAATTACAGTCCATACCAGGTGATCAACTTCTTGATATCCTGAGAACGAGATAGATTTCGTACTCGGCTACGGAAATGAGGCATACCAAATACAGGCGAATAACCATGGTGATGGTCCGCAATCGCCATTGCTTCATTCACATCTTCTACCTGTAAAGTTGACCTGCCTTCACTGACGGCAATCCAACGCGCGATCCACATAATCGCCGGGAACATCAGTGCCAAATGGTAAAATCCTTCGACAAAAGGAATGTCATAATAAGCCGCTCCCAAAAAATGGAGTCCCTGAATTTTCACCCGGTAATAGCGGGCAAATAATTTTTCAGACTCTGGTGGCAATGCCCCGAACGATCCCTCCAATTGTGAGAAAGGCACGGCTACAAATCGATCTTGTAAACAGGGAATAGTACCTTTTCCTAAAGTGAATTTCAGGGCTGAGCGAAATAACGATAAACGTCTTCTTACTAACCCCCGGGAAGCTTCTGCATAGGTATCTTTCCTTGCGTATTGTGCCGCCAGTAAGCGAAATTGAATTCCTCCCAATCTGCTAATCGCAGTTCTGCTTAATTCCAGATCCCCCGGATACTCCTGTACGATCGCCTGACTGATCAACGAAAGAAACTCATCCAGTCGTTCTCCTCGAATTGTCTCAAACCGTGATTGCTCTATTAGCTCCACCCAGGCAAGTGCACGCAACAGGTTGATTAAAAATCGCGTATCCGATGACTGGAACAACTGGTTTAATGAACCAACAACTTTTAATGTGTCCGGCCACCCGAGAGATTCTTTCGCGGTGAGGCGAGGAGGCGGTGGTGTTTTTCGACGTTTGGGGAGAACCTGATCTACAATTTTTCGAATCTCGGAGGATTGTTGATCAACCCGCTTACCAAGATTGGAGACCACAGAAGGACAACTGAATCGTAAACTAACGGCGATATCATTACCTGCCGGATGAAAAGCGTAGGGATACACCTGACATGCCAATGGTTTCGCCGGCTCGCCAAACTTGGCGTGGATGCGGCATAAGCCCTTTTCGTCAAGAAAAATGCAGGAACCATCCTCTTGATGAGCCAGTCGATAGCGATTACTGACAGGTGAAAGCCCTATCTTCACAAAGACAGGCTGGCCTGTGGGAATCGACTCATCCTGATCCCAACGCTGTTTTTCAATCCGCTCTTTTTCTTCTGTTGTGATTTCGATCTCATGTTGCCTGCAACAACCAGCACAACTGTGGCAGTTCCAGTTTTGGATCGTAGGGAGTTTTAATTGAGGGGCTGGCATACAAATTCTTAATGTAAACACTTTTCTTTGGAAATAAGGCTCACACTTATTGTAAAGATTACAAAAACGAAACGCAAAGTCACTGTTCTAGCGAACTTTCTGGTCAAGATTTCTCAGGGAGGGGAGAGAATCCCATTTTCGGTATAGACACATATTGAAGATTCTCTAAAATCCCGCACGCTTACTGAAACAAGACTGTTTTTGTATTCGTCTCCCCGCAGAGACATATTCACATCAATCCCCGCTGTATGTGAAGCAAAAATGTTCGAACCACACGTTTCAGTTAGCACCTGTCCCTGGATTTTTCCCTTTCTGTAGATCACCAATCTCTTCCGGGAAATCACTTGGAACTTTAAGGACCCTATCATGTCTGTACGATTTCTATTCAATATCAGCTGGTGCGCTCTGTTGGGCTGCACGATTTCCGGGTGTTACTCTTACCATCAGTATCCTTACGGTGGTACCTATCCCGGCCCTTACGGATCACCAGGGCCTTATGAGATGGGTCCTGGAACAGTCACGCCAGGTAGTATTCCACCTGGAAACTATCCTGTGCAGCCCGATCTTGGTCAGCCAGTACCTCCACCTCAAGGCTCATCTATACCTTCAGGTTCGGATAATAATGGAGGCGCTTTCCCCAGCAACACAAATTACGACGGCGTTGATACTCAATGGAAACAACCAATCAATAGTACTCCGAGCGCAGGAACCAATAGCCAGCCTCCCTTTGGTGCAAATCCAACAGCGTCTGGAAATAACTCAAACCCTAGTAGAGGATTAAATAGCAAAGGAACAGTTCCCAGCTACGAAGACCCCAATCAGAATTTTGGCAACCCTCTCACTCCCGATAATGAATTCCCCGCAAATAACAATAATACATTTCCAAACAACGCCGATAATCAATTCGAAAGTAATCAGAATCCTCAACCAATTGGTACGGATTCAACACAAATGAAGGATCAATTCGCTCCCAGTGAAAATGATCAATTCAAACAAAATGACAACTCAGGGTTTAGCGTTCCACAACCTGTGCAACAGCAAAGTTTCGAAAGCAGCAGTGATGCTTTTAATGAAAACCCCACCGAATTTAAAGCGAATCCCAACGACAGTTTCAATAGTATCCCCAACGATAGTTTTAATTCGAATCCGAATGATAGTTTTGAAGCGAATCCCCAAAACAGCAGTCCTAATTTCGGAGCGCCCATCAACAGTTTTCCAGAAAACAATGATGATGCTGCCTTTGGTCCCAACAGCAGTTCACTGATGAAGCCCTCTTCAAACAAAGTCAGCCATGCAAATCACCAAACTCCCGCATCTGGACCTCAACTCGTAAAATCAGATCCGTTTCTGACTCCTGCGAAATTCCAATCGGCTTCTTTTAAGTCACCAGCTAAGAACTCCCACGTACAAACTTCAGCCGCCAAATCTCCTTCTCCATTCAATTATGACAAACAAAACTATCGCTGGTTACGAGGTATTGTGGAATATGATGAACAGGAAAAAAGCTGGAACATCACTTATAACGCGACCCCCGATCGCACAGATAAATTTGGTGGAAATATTGTACTTGTCGATGAGCAGGGAAAATTAAACCGCTTTACGAATGGAGATGTTGTGCTTCTCGATGGTCACATTGATGGCTCTCAACAAGACAAAATGGGAAAACCATGCTACCGAATTTCCAAAGCACAGAGATTGATTCCCAAAAAATAAAGAACTATGCCAATCATCTTTTGTCGTTATCAATCTAAACACAACTGTCATTGACAAACTCACGACTTGAAATTCCGTTGTATTTAATCCCTGAAAAACAGGGATTTTTTTATTGCTTGACACGGCCGTCCCTCCCCTTAAACTGCGCAATCTGCGTCGCGCGCGTGGAACTTTATTTTCCCGCTGAACAGTTCCGTACCTGTTGTTTTAAACGTCATAAAATCGACTGTTTTTCGACGCTCAGAATCTGAACACGGCGAATGCGTTTCCAATGAATCGTATTGATTCGTGATATTTTCAAACGCGATCGACCACATATGAAGTCGCTTCATTATCCGCTCGTGCAGCTTCAGCATTGCTTCACACAACAAACACCGCTTGACCCCCTCGCGCCGTTTCACATCATGGGCACTGTTAGAAAAACAGATCCTCCATAAATACAGGAAATCGAATTCATGACTGAACCTACCCAAAAACCAAAGCGGAACATCTCGAAAGAACAACAGATTCAACTCGTTCGTCTGATCAAGAAAATGCTGGGGATGGCAAAATATACGTCTGAAATTAAAAAAGCGGTACAACAAAAATACGGTCTTTCGACGCGATCAGTGCAACGATATATCACACGGGCACGCCGCGAAATGGTCAAACATACAAAATTTTCTATCGAAGACCATGTGGCAGAAGCCTACTATTTTTATCGAGGTATTCTGACTGATGAAAACTCCACTCAGCGCGATCGTCTTCGCGCACGTGAACGCATTGATAAATTACTGGGACTGGATAGTCCCACACGAACGCACAAAAAAGAACTTCACCTCGATCTGACACCAGCACAAATACAAGCGATGTCTGATGAAGAACTCGAAAAAACGTATCAACTTTTATGTAATGAAGCATCAACCGATTCTAGATGATAGAATCTGATTGCTGTAGCTGAAAGTTGAGCAGTATCCAGGAACACTCTCAGCTCGCTCAGTTCAAGTACGTTTAGAAGCTTCAACAAGATTAGACGACCTGAACTTTGTGTCGCTGTTTCGTGTCATCAGGTTATCCAACCGGATTCATATTAAACTGAGTTTAGTGGAGCAGACTGCTTTTCCGGGGAACCCTTTTCATTATGAGGTTTCGTGCTAAAATTCAAATAGCATATTAATTTCGTACTCTAAAGACTGAAACAACAAATCATGGTTGCCAATATCACTTCAATTCGGCACGATTTTCCGATTCTCAATAAAAAACTTCCCAACGGGCAGCATCTCGTTTATCTGGATAGTGGTGCTTCGGCACAGCGCCCTCAGGTTGTCATTGATAAAATATCCGAAATTTATGAGCACTATTACTCCAACGTGCACCGTGGCGTGCATCAACTGGGAGATCGGGTTACTACAGAAATGGAAGCTGCTCGCGCTCGCGTCCAAACATTTATCGGCGCGAGTTATCCGGAAGAGATTATTTTTACTTCCGGCACAACCATGTCCATCAACCTGGTCGCCCAGACTTGGGGACGTCATCACTTAAATGCAGGTGATGAAATTATTCTAAACGAAATGGAGCATCACGCAAACTTCGTTCCCTGGCAGGCCATAGCCAAAGAACGTGACGCCACTTTAAAGTTCATTCAACTCACACCAGACGGACGGCTTGACCAGGAACATTATCACTCACTGCTTTCTTCTAAAACCAAAATGGTCGCCGTCACTGGTATGTCAAACATGTTGGGAACCATAAACCCGGTGGAAGAAATGGCACAGCGCGCCCATGAAGTTGGTGCATTGATTTTCGTCGACGGCGCCCAAAGTGTTCTGCACCAACCTGTGAATGTCGTTGAGAGTGAAATCGATTTCCTTGCCTTTTCTGGACACAAATTGTTCGGCCCTTCGGGGATCGGCGTGTTATATGGACGCAAGGCGCTTCTGGAAACATTACCTCCCTTCCTGTTCGGTGGAAATATGATCTCCGAAGTTCACTGCGATCATTCCAACTGGGCCAACATCCCTGCTCGTTTTGAAGCGGGTACGCCTCCCATTGCTGAAGCCATCGCTCTAGGAACTGCCATCGATTATGTCTCGCAACTCGGATTCGACACGATCCAGGAACAGGAGTATCTTCTCAGTCAGTATGCGCTACAAAAACTACAGGAAGTACCTGGCCTACAAATTTATGGTCCTCAGGAAATGGAAATGAGAGGCGCCATTTTCAGTTTCAATATTGAAGGTGCTCATCCGGAAGATCTGGCCACACTGTTAGACCGCAAAGGGATCGCTGTCCGGCACGGTCATCATTGCACGATGCCATTACATCAATGGTTGAACATCACAGCCAGCGTTCGCGCCAGTCTGACATTTTATAATACGACCGAAGAAATCGATGTGCTGATCGATGCGCTCGAATTTGCCAGAAAACGGCTTCGACTTGCTTGAACGATTTATGAACTGTCGCTGATAAAGCCAATAAAAAAAGCCGACGAGGTTTCGTCGGCTTTTTGTCTCTTGTACGGGCTGAGAGCTTAGATAGGTTTTACGTTCTCTGCTCTTGGACCTTTTTCTCCACGTCCTTCTGTGAAAGAAACACGTTGACCTTCATAGAGTTGCTCGAATGTGATTCCTTCGAGGTTTGAAGAGTGGAAGAACAAGTCTCCGCTACCTTCAGTGTCGATAAATCCGAAGCCTTTTTGTGTCACTTTCTTGATCGTACCTTCTGCCATCTTAATTCCGATTCCTAAAAAATAAATGTGTCTCTGCGGAATCCCCCGATAAAACTGATTTCAGGCTACTCAACCACAGAAGGATCATTCTAACGGGCGGCATCAATAAAACAAGCAGGTTCAGTAAATTGGTACGACAGAACACACACAATAAGGTACTCAAAACACCATTAAGCCTATTTTAAGAGCAAACTCAGCCGCAAAAAACTTTGGATGAAAATTCTGTTTTTCTCTGGCTTTTAAGAATAATCACAATCTTGTTAGTGACGAACACCTGTTTTCAGGGAACTGATCGACTCTGAAAAAAATTGCTGGAAAATAAAGAATCTTAAAATTCACACAAAAATAGTGTCATTACAAATCAATTTTGACCTAAATGTTTCGGATCGCATTTTTTCAGCAATTTTCATTTCCTCGAATCATGCCCCTCACTTAGGACAGACTTGTGAACCATGTGTCCGATCTCTCAATTCACCATCTACAACAAATCCCATGTTAAAAGTGAAGAAAGAAATGATGCCATTGAATAACCTTAATTTGAATTTGCAACGACGATGAATTAAAGCGGCGTGAGAAATACCGTAATTTGTCAAACAACCACTTGACTATTGTACCTTAGCAGACGAGGATTATAATTGTTTTCCATTGATGTTGGGCACATCTCCGATTCTATCCCAGAAAGCGTCTCGTTATGCAGGTTTCTCGCGCGGTTCCCAATTCCATTTTTCGAGTTGCCTCTATTCTATTTATGCTTCTGATTTTTCAGCCCTCAGAAGCAACAGCGCAGAAACGTTCTACCCGGCTCAATGCCAAACCGGCAAATACTGTGGAAGCGGCTGCTATGGAGTTTGCGCTCACTGCGGAACAAGTGAATGAACTGGTTGGAAAAAAGGCGGACGTACTGACAACGACAGGGAAATTAGAACAGAACGTCGAAATCACACGTTTCTTTACCGGACGAAATAAAGGGCACGTCAAATCGATTGAATTCAAGGCTGAGAACGCCAAAAGAGGCAAACGCTTCTTCGCAACCAAACTGGTTGAGATGACAGTCGATGATAAAAAATACCAGTTTCAATACATCCCCTCTATCAAAGCCGCCTTGATCGAAAATCTGGATCAGAAAAAGGCCGCGATTACAGAAAAGCTCCGGTTATCCAATGAACAATTCTGGGAAGAGATCCCGGAAGAAGAGCAAAACGAACATGTGGAGGAATACAAAACGTTTCTCACTAAAGTTGGAGAACATTTCAGTGCGTTAAACATGAAATTCTACGAAACCAAGTATTTTCTGTTTTTTACAGATATGCCTGCCAAGCAGGTGGCTCCGTACCTGATTCAACTCGACAAGATGAACGAATTATTGGGACGGTCGTTTGGTTTCAAACCCGGTTATAATATCTGGCGAGGCAAAGCGGTCATCGTCGCCTTTATGGCAAAGCCAGCGTTTCTGGAATTTGAGAAAAAGTTTTACAATCGCATTGAAACAGGCAACGCAATAGGACTCTGTCATTCTCACAGCAATGGAAAAGTGATTGTCTCCTGCTATCGCGGCGATGATCCAAATTTCTTTGGTGCCGTGCTCGTCCATGAAACCGCGCATGGGTATATGCACCGCTATCGCACCACAGTCAGTATTCCTACCTGGATTAATGAGGGAATTGCTGACTGGATTGCAATGACTGTTGTCCCTTCGTCGAAAGAAGTAAAGTACCGACAAACAGAAGCGGCCGCCCGATTGAGACAGATGCAAACGTTCGGCGGTCAATTTTTCAATTCGGACCGACTGGATAGCTGGCAATATGGATGCGCTAGTGCCCTCATTCAACTCATGCTCAAAGCCAGCCCGGAACAATTCAAACTATTTTTCAATGGAATCAAAGACGGCTTAACCTGGCAGGACAGTTTACTAAGAGCCTACGGAATCACAGTCGAACAACTCAGTCAGGTTTATGGACAATCCATCGGGATCCCCCGACTGACGCCATAAAGTTCGTATAAAAGAGTGAGATAGACACCCATGAAGAACTTATGATCTGCTGATAAGAATCGTACCTATGATATTGAGCCTCTTATTTGCTGGAATCAAAGAGATCGAAAAACCATCACGGTATTGGTTCAACCTCCGCAAGCTGTTTGTGGTCCTTTCACTGGCGGCTGTGTTTATTTTGATTCCTTTTGTAATGGAACAATGGCGTTCGCGGAATCTGGTAAAAACCATTCGCAGCCATGGTGGGCAAGTTCAGTTTGGTCACGGCAATTGCATTTATGGTATTTGTTCGATTCCGCACCCGAAATTAGCAGAATTTACAGGGGCAATCGGTTCGATCTCCATTGCGAATTCAGAAGACTACCCAGTGAACGATGCGTTTATCGACTCCCTGGGCAAGCAACCACATTTATATGGTCTTACTTTGGGGAATAAAGAAAACCCAACGCAACTTACAGACCGTGGACTGGCGGCACTGACAAAATACCCACTCATACAACTTGGAGTCACGGGAGGTTCAATCACAGATGCCGGCTGCAATGTACTGGGGAATCTAACCACTCTCAAAACACTGATGCTTCATGACTTAAGTTTCACAGGAGAACAATTTGACTGCGCTCCTAAATTGAAGAACTTAAATTTTCTTTATCTTTCCGATGTGAAAATCACCGATTCAGGAATGGAGAATCTTGCTTCCCTCCCTGGCTTAAGCTATTTCGATATTGATAATACTCAGTTCGAACGTGACGCTTTACGGCATTTATCGAAATTAAAAAAACTGTCCTCTTTAAGGCTCAGAAACTCTAAAATCGAACCCGATACCCTTAAACATTTAGCGGGACTGAAAACATTAAATTATCTGACACTCAAGGGTAAATGGGTCAATGACGAGCATGTACGACAGTTAGCAAATCTAACACAACTCAAGGTGCTGTCGCTGAATAGCACACAAGTGGCCGATCAAGGCTTGATCCCTCTATTGAATATGAAAAGCTTGGATTCACTGTCTCTAACAAACTCACATATTACGGACGAAGGTTTAAGACACTTAACGCGTCTTGAAAGTTTGTCACGTCTTGGTCTCTCATACACTCAAATTTCTGATCAGTCAAAAGAATTTTTATTGAAAATCCCAAAGCTTGTAGAAGTGAGTGTCTATAACACAAAGTTGTCGGCGGCCACCATTCAATCTCTGCGTGATTCAGGGATCAATGTCTTTACTGAGAAAACACCAGACATTTCAGATTGAGAGTATTACAACGGCTATTTTTCGGTGAAAATGTATCCATGTATAACAATCGCATATTTGATGGAATCCGCAAGTTGAAACACTCATCCTCCTCCTGGTTCAAACTCCGCAATGCGTTAGTCCTACTTGTACTGGCAGTTGTGATCTACTTCGCCCCGCTTGTTTTCCAGCGTGGACGCTTGATAGTCTTAGCTGAAACGATTCGCAGCCATGGGGGGGAGGTTTATTTTGCCAATCCCTTGTGTGCCAAAGGATATTGCCTGAAATTGCCTTTAAAACTAAATGATACAGTAGGCGCCATTTATTATATCTCATATCAGAGTTCAGAAGACTATCCGATCAACGACGAGTTCATTGATTCTCTGGGTAATCAGCCGCATTTACGCCACCTTTATCTGGGAAGTGAGAAACAACCGAGTACCATCACAGACCACGGTCTCGCTAAGCTGTCCAAATACCCTCTTGAGATACTCAGTATTGCCGGTGGATCTTTCACTGATTCAGGACTCAATGTACTGGAAAAAATACCAACCCTGAAGTGCCTCATACTCCGTGATTTGGATTTCTCGGGAGATCAGTTTCAGTGTGCCCCAACATTGAAGAACTTAAAATCCCTGCATTTTTCCGATTTAAGTATTACTGATACAGGTCTGGCGAATCTTGCTTCCCTTCCCAATTTGGACTATTTGGATCTCAATAAAGCAGTCATCGACGGTGATGGTTTGCGTCATTTGTCCAAATCAAAAAATCTAGTTTGTGTCAACATTGACAATTCGGTAATCAAAGCCGATTCTCTCAACCATCTAATCGAAGTGAAGTCACTGCGTTATCTAAGTTTGAAAGGTAAAGCTACTAAAGATGAACATGTGCGGCAAGTCTCTAACGTGAATCAACTCACATTTCTGATGCTGAATGATTCAGAAGTCACAGATCAGGGATTGATCCCACTCACCAACATAAAAAATTTGCACCACCTTTTTCTGACAAATACTCACATCACTGACGCAGGAATTAAAAACCTGATTCACTCCCCAAGTTTGACGAAATTGGAACTATCAAACACGCTGATCACCGATCAGGTGAAAGAAAGTCTGTTACATATCCCAAAACTGAGCAAAGTTAATGTCAGTGGCACAAAACTATCCTCCGTCACGATCCAATCATTACGCGATTCGGGTATCGAAGTCATGACGAGCAAACCCGGATATCTTCATTAACCGAAGCCCAATTAGATAATTCAGTTCTTTATAACACCGCCATTCCCAATCAATTGCATTTCCTCTAAACTTATCTCACATTACTAACCTCGTAAATCCATCACATCATCCAGAAAGCATCATCAATGGCAGGCACCACACAAGTCGGTGGTAAGAATATTCGTGTTGTGGCAGCAGGATTCATTGGCAATATTCTGGAGTGGTACGATTTCGCCGTCTATGGTTTTTTTGCCCCTACGATTGGTAAACTTTTCTTCCCTTCAGACGATCCCAGCACTTCGCTGATCGCTTCTTTTGGAGCCTTTGCGGCAGGCTTTCTGATGCGGCCTGTGGGAGCAGTTCTGTTTGGTCATATTGGCGATCGTATCGGACGCAAAAAAGCCCTCACCATCTCGGTGATCATGATGGCCGTACCAACATTGCTGGTGGGTATCTTACCGACACATGCACAGATTGGTGTATATGCGGCGGTGCTCATGGTCTTATTGCGCATGGTGCAGGGCGTCTCGGTCGGGGGTGAATATACGAGTTCGTTTGTGTTTCTCGTTGAACATGCGCCTCCAGAACGTCGCGCTTTTTTTGGCTCCTGGAGTATGATCGGAGCCACCTGTGGCATTCTGCTTGGTTCTGCAGTCGGTGCTTTGGTCAACAGCCTGACAACCGACGAACAATTGCTCAACTGGGGTTGGCGCCTGCCTTTTCTGGCGGGCGTGCTGGTTGCCTTCGTAGGTTACTTCATCCGACATGGTATTCCGGAAGAACCGGTCACAAAAGAACCAACAGAAAAAACAAAGATCTCGCCGATCAGGGAGGCATTGACCTATCATCGGAAAGAACTACTCCAGGCTGCCGGACTCAATCTGATGATCGCCGTCACGTTTTACACGGTCTTCATTTATCTGGCTTCCTGGTTGGAAGAAGAAGTCGGCGAGCCCCGCGGGGAAGCACTTGACATCAATACCATCAGTATGGCCGTCCTGTCAATCGCGCTGCCCTTTGCGGCCATGCTGGCTGATAAATTTGGCCGCAAACCGTTTTTACTGATCGGAGCAGGGGGTGTGGCTCTCTTTTCTCCTCCCCTGATCAATCTCATGCACCATCACAATTTTACGATGATCCTCACCGGACAAATCTGTTTTGCCCTGCTACTCGCCTGTTTTGGGGGCGCACTACCGGCCACACTCACAGAACTCTTCAAGCGGGGCGTGCGAGTGAGCGCAGCCAGCGTCAGCTATAATTTGACTTTTGCGATTTTCGGGGGAACCGCTCCGGTAGTCGCGGCCTGGCTGGTCAAGGAGACCGGTAATCCCGTCTCATTTTCATGGTATCTTTCTGCTATGGCCGTCGTATCATTTCTCATCTGTCTCACGATCAGGGAAACTCACGGAACATCGCTGGATGAGTGATTAAATAAGGCAAATCAACTGAAGACAATTCCCGTTTCAGAAAATTGGCTCTCCGGTCTCCGCGGCGAATTTCATTTTTTCGCCTTTATTGAGTAGAACGTTGCCACCTTCCTTTTCCTGCATGACGAAATTATTTAGCTGGCCGTCAAAATAATCTTTTCCCTGCTGCACGCGGGCATAATGTTGTGCGACTGTCGCCGCGTCCAATGCAAAACCATAAAAGGCAACTTCATCAATGACACCATTGAAGGGTTCTCTGCCGACCAGCGATTCAAAATTTCCTGAAATCAGATTCCCGATCACGGCCGGTGTGCGACCACCGCTGATAATCATCGTCCCTACAGGAAAGCGATGGCTCATGCAAAGTTTTCCATCGACGTAAATAGCTTTGATTCCTGTCCAACCGTTATAGGTTGCTACGATGTGATGCGGTTTTCCATCTCGGATTTCCTCTAAAGACGGACGTCCCTCTTTTCCATCCAGGGGCATATCGAGCTCGTTATAACCCATGCCTGAAAGAAAGAGTCCAAACGACAGACACGGACCGCGTTCCACATCTGGAATTTGTGTCTGAGACGCGCCATCATCATTCTGAAAGCTGAGCAGAATACGATAGTTGCCATCTTCTTTACGGAATATCTCATCGTAGTCAAAGGGATATTTAGTTTGAGGCTCATTGGGTGTTTGCCACTCTGAAATCACTAACGCTTCTAACGTGACACCAGTCGAAGCAGAATAATCACCCGTTCCAACTTCTATTCCACCACCGTTTCCTAAGAGCAGGCTTGCATCAGGTTTATTGTTAAACCGAACTGCTCCCTCGCCAATCAATCCGGGAATGCGCTTCGCATTTCTCCCGATACGGATTGCATTCCCGGAAATTGTATCTGTGAGTGGGCTCTCCTCCAGTTGATCGAAATTCCAGTAAAAGCGTGGCAGACGACGACGCGGCTTCACTTTGACTTGACCATCCAGCACATGCACAAAAGTCTCAGACGCTTCATTGACGGTCACCTCATATTCGGTTCCCAAATCGATGACCTCGACACTTGGAGTTTCCAAGGTAAAGGGAGATTGAGGGTCGGTCAGGTGCGCGGAAAGCGTCCCTGAAAACAAGGTTCCATGATTTTTGCGTTCCATTCCAAACAGGGCAGGACTCACCAGAGAGATGTCAGCCCCTCCTGAAAACGCAAATGCCACGTTCCCAGAAGTTAATTTGACAGTTCCCGGCTGAAAGTGTTTTGTTATTGCGGGATGCTTTCCTAACAACTCCCAAGTGGCTTGCACCGTCTCTGACAATGTAGCGACCTCTTCAGGGGGAGTCGTATTTTCGTCGAAGTAATATTGGGAAGTCTTATCTACAACTTGAGGTGGAACATCAGCTTGCTCATCCTTTGAAAAAAATAAGAAAAAACCGATCGAAAACAAACAAACTAAAATACAGAGTGTTTGCGTGAACCACAGGTGTAACGGTTTTGGGGGAGTTGTACGGGATGTATCGCGGGGAAGAATTGATTTTTCAATCGCCTCAACAGAAAGTAGTTCTCCTGAAGTCGCAACGCCTGTCAGACTGACATGCAGGAAAACATAATCGAGATATTCCCGGCGACACTCCGAATGATCCGTCAGTAAGCGTTCCAACGTTTCCATCTCGGATTCGGTGATGGTTCCCGAACATTGCGCATCGGCCAGTTCTAATATCTGCTCAGACAGAGTTTGTTTTGGTTCAGTCATTACGATATCTCACTGGAAAGACGACGATTCACACAATCAAATAATGCTTTCCGAATTTTTTTGATCGTTTTATAAATGGCATGCGAGGAACATTTCCAACGGTCTGCCACCGTGGCCGCGGTTTCCTGATTTCCGTAGTAGGCATCAATGAGTTCACGTTCACGGGAGGTTAATTTTTGTAGACACTGAGTTAGTGCCAATTGACGCTGGCTTAAATCTTCCACCATCGACGAAACATCTTCCGCCAACTCGGTTACCAGACTGTCGCTGAAGACCAGTCGCTTGTTCTGATACTTCCGGCGATACTTCCTGACCTGGTTAAATGCGATCCCATTGGCCCAGTTTAAAAAACTACGATCGTGGTCATACTGAGGAAACTCTTTCCACAGAATCACACAGGTCTCCTGAAAAATGTCTTCCGCAGCCGTGACATCCAATACCAGCGCCAGGATATAGCCATAAACCTTGCGGTCATCCCGTGAAAACAGACGGAAGAATTCTTCGCTCATGACCGGATTATTCAGAGGCTCACTCATGTCGAAGATAAGTCTAGCAGGAATAAGGCGTTGGAGGAAATCAAAGTGCGCAGCAGGAACCACTCTGCGTTCCCGCTATAGTATGTGGCGCGAAATTGTTCTGATTGGTACCAAAAAAAGTACGATTCACCAAATTTTGTACAAAATAACAAAACTTCCTGTACTAAATCGAAAATCGGCGCGCCATATACATTCAGAGGGCAGACTTTGGTTCAGCCATGATTTCCCTCCACTGCAATCAAGTTGAGTTATACATTCATAATCACCGGGGAATTTTTTCTTTATTTCCATCTGTTCTATTCAATGTTAGGCCAAGGAGACCTCATGTTAGTCGCTCAAATCCATGCCAGACAAAAACGCTACGCATTTACATTGATTGAATTACTGGTGGTGATTGCCATCATTGCGATTTTAATAGCACTTCTACTACCCGCAGTTCAACAGGCGCGCGAAGCGGCTCGTAGGAGTACCTGCAAAAATAACTTCAAACAACTTGGGTTAGCACTTCATAACTATCACGATGCCCATAGCCGTTTTCCTCCCGGCATGATTTATCGCGTTGCAACTCCCTCTTCTCCTGGTCCCAATGGGAAACGGACTCCATTTTGCGTGTTTTTGCTACCTTATATTGATATGGCAAATATTTATAACATGTATGACCATGATCAAAACTGGCATGCAACAGTGCATGATCCTCAGCCCGCAGGAAACGGCGTGCGACTCGTACCGATCCCTGTATGGCAATGCCCCTCTGATCGTGAAGCCATCTGGACATCTAATCCTGACGGAAGCATTCGTGGAAACTACGCTGTCAACTGGGGACAAGGCACCTTTGGCGCGCAGGGAAAAGCTGCTCCCTTTAACAATTCCTTTGGTGCTAAGTTCCGAGATATTACCGATGGATCAAGTAACACGCTGGCGATGATGGAAATGTTAAAACCGGCAACTGGTGCCAATGACTATCGGGCCTGGATCTGGAACGATGAACCGGAGACAGTAGTAATGACACGTGTCGGTCCAAACAGCTCCTCTCCCGATCTGGTAGTCCTTTGCGTCTCTGAAGGAACGCGCCTCCCATGCACAGGCTCTGTTTCTGGAAGCGGCCGCAGTAATGCATCGCGAAGCATGCATGTAGGAGGCGTGCATGCCTTATTGTGTGATGGCTCTGTACGATTTGTGTCAGAAAATATTGACCTCGCTACCTGGCAAGCTCTGAGTAGCATGGCCGGAGAAGAAGTCATCGGCGAATTTTAAATCTGTTTTCTGGATACTCAAATTGTTTTTGTAGCACTTTCCGGAGAAAGCTCAGTCATTTTAGAGGAAGGGCCAGTCAAGTGAAGAATCATGAGTTAAGCATATTAATATTCTGCTGCTCAGTTGTCTGTTTCTTTGGTTGTACCAAAGAAAAGACTTTCGAGCGAACTCAGGTTGAAGGCATGGTGACACTCAATGGTAACCCGATCGAGAAGGGAGTCATCACGTTCATTCCTGCAGGTAAAGGAGCCTCTGCCGGTGCGAAGATCGAATCGGGTAAGTTCATAATCCCCAAACAAAACGGCCCCAGCCCCGGCGATTATCGAGTGGAAATCGATTCCAGTGTCCCAACGGGAAAACAGATTCTGTCTACCGATGGAGAAACGATGGAGGACGAATTTGAAAATTCCATTCCTCCCAAATTCAATCGCCTCACTGAACTGACAGTCACACTGAAAACAGGCAATAATCAACATCTGTTTGATCTGGAAACAGACTAGTTTTTGTGAAACAAACCAACCACGATAGAAATTGTCAGTTATAATCGACTGAAACCCAGACCAGGGACAAACAATGTTCTGCCGAGTGATACTTCCCTCTGAGAGGAATCGAAAAGCGAATATGTCTTTTTTCACCAAGCTGAATTTAAAACTCATAAACTTTCTTATGCCGATCTGCTGTCTGTTGATACTGTCGACCACGTATGCCGCAGATTCGACGTTTGAAAAACAAGTCGCCCCCATTCTACAAAAGCACTGCATCCACTGTCACAATGCCAGCACCAAGGATGGAGGCCTTTCACTGGAAACCGTTGATGGCTTGCAAAAGGGAGGTGAGAATGGCCGGGTGCTGGTCGCAGGTTCGCCCACAGAAAGTCTGCTGCTGGATTACGTCACCGGTCCAGAACCGGAAATGCCCAAAAAAGGAACTCCTTTAAGCAAGGCAGAAGTTGAAATTCTGAATCAGTGGATCAAATCAGGAGCGGTATGGCCCACAGGATATCAGATTCGCGAAGCTCAGCTTTCAAACACAGACTGGTGGTCGTTTCAACCCTTGAAGCTTCCACAGGTACCACAGCTCTCAGCAGAAGATTCAAAACTGATACGTACCCCCATTGATGCTTTTCTCCTCGCTAAACTACGCAAGCAGGGACTCTCTTTTTCTCCCGTTGCAGACCGCCGAACCCTTATTCGCCGACTTTATTTTGATTTGACAGGACTGCCTCCCTCTCCAGCTGAAATCAAGAAGTTTATTAATGACCCAGATCCAAACGCCTATGCAAAACTGGCCGACCAACTTTTGGCATCACTCCGTTATGGAGAACGTTGGGCGCGGCACTGGCTGGATATTGTGCATTATGCTGACACACACGGTTACGACAAAGATAAACTGCGAAACCATGCATGGCCGTATCGGGATTATGTGATTCGAGCATTGAATGCCGACAAACCGTATACGGATTTTATTCTGGAACAGATGGCTGGTGATTTCCTGAAGCCCCATTCGCAGGACGGTATACCAGCGACCGGGTTTCTGGTTGCCGGTCCTTTTGATTGGGTAGGGCAGATCGAAATCAGAGAGGATCTTCCCGAGAAAAAAATCACACGCAATCTGGACCGGGACGATATGGTTTCGACAGTCATGAATACAACCGTCAGCCTGACCGTACAATGTGCACGCTGCCATAATCACAAATTTGATCCGATCGCCCAGGAAGATTACTACGGACTACAGGCGGTCTTTGCCGGTATCGATCGTGCAGACCGCGATTATGACCCCAATCCTCAAACGGCAAACAAACGCAAAACGCTCATGGCTGCCCAACAAAGTAATCTGAAACTAAAACAGAAAATTGAAGCGAAGATTCGCGCCCGCGGTGGAGAGAGACTGTCTCAACTGGAAACCCGGATCTCCAAAGCTGAGAACCAAAAACAGGGTCAGACATCCGCTTATGGATTTCACAGCCTCATCGAAAAGTCAGATAAAGTCAACAAATGGGTGCAACTTAAATTTAAGCAACCGGTAACAGCAGAGAAAATTATTCTGTTCGCCGCTTTTGACAATTTTAATAATATTGGAGCCGGTTTCGGATTTCCACGACGCTTCAAGCTGGAAGTTTCTGACACAGGCGACTTTGCATCAGCGCAGACAATCATCGCCGATCACAGTCAGCAGGAGTTCCCTAATCCCCGTACTAAACCTGTTGAATTCGATCTACAGGGACTTAGTTTTCAATATTTGAGAATGACAGCAACACAGCTTGCCCCCCGGGAGAATGATTTCATATTCGCTCTGGGAGAAATCAAAATCCTCGACCCCCGCGGTCAGAATATTGCCAAACAGGCGGTTGTAGAAACTCTCGATTCAATCGAAAACGCTCCCCGCTGGTCTCGTAAAAATTTAATCGATGACAAACATTATGAATCAGCCGATTCGAATCTCGATCTGGCAAAACTGAAATCGGAACGCGACCAGATTTTTGCAGGTCTCACAACGTCTGAAGAAAAGACCTCACTCAAAACTATTTCGCTGGAATTATCACGGCTGAGAAAAGAACTGAGTCAACTGCCTCAACAGCAAAAAGTGTTTGCCGCAACCACACATTTCAGACGACAGGGTAATTTTACACCGACAGAGGGGAAGCCGCGTCCCGTTTATTTACTCAGCCGAGGAAGCGAAAAAGCTCCCGTCAAAGAAGTTCAGCCTGCCACATTGAATTTTATTTCCGATCTCAAGGGAGCGTTTCAACTTGAAAAACCTGAGAACGAAGCGTCCCGCCGACTTGCCCTCGCGCGTTGGATCACACATCACAAAAACCCACTTACCTGGCGCTCGGTTGTGAACCGTGTCTGGCAATATCATTTTGGGCAGGCAATTGTGGATACGCCAAATGACTTTGGAAAAATGGGTTCACTGCCCACGCATCCCAGGTTACTGGATTATCTGGCCGTTCGCTTTCGAGATGAAGGACAATCGTTGAAAGCACTACACCGCATGCTGGTATTGAGTACCGCCTATCAACAATCCTCTCTGACTCATCAAAGAGGAAATCAAATTGACGGAGACAATCGTTTGTTGTGGCGCATGAACCGCCGCAAGCTGGAAGCTGAAGCAATACGCGACTCGGTGTTACAAGTCAGTGGAAAACTGGATCTACGCATGTATGGCCCGGGAGACCGTTTATTCGCGCTCGAAAAACCACAGCATTCACCACACTATCTCTATCAAAAATACGATCCCACGACTGAGAAAAGCCACCGACGTTCGATCTACCGCTTTATTGTGCGTTCGGTACCTGACCCGTTCATGGAATCGTTAGATTGTGCTGATCCTTCGCAGATCACTCCGAAACGCATTGAAACCTTAACGGCATTACAGGCCCTGTCACTTTTAAATGATCACTTCATGGTCAGTATGGCTTCGTTTTATGCTCAAAAAATCAAAGCGGCATCAGCAGACCAGACATCACAAATTAAACTCGCATTTGAAGTGGCCTTAGGCAGATCTCCAAGACAGGAAGAACTGGGCATCTTGCAAAACATTGGCGCTCAACATGGCATTGAAAATGTCTGTCGACTGATTTTTAACAGTAATGAATTTATCTTCATCGACTAAATAGAGAAAGTGGTCTTATGGATCGTCGAGAGTTTCTGATGTCAACGGGAGGCGGACTGGGGGGAATTGCCCTGGCTTCACTGTTGAAGAACGATCAACTGTTAGCAGCACCACAAACAAATACGCAAACGTTACACCATCCGCCTCACGCCAAACGTGTGGTCCAACTTTATATGTCGGGTGCCGCCAGTCAATGTGATACGTTTGACTATAAACCTGCACTGATTAAAGAACATGGTAAACCCTGGACTCCCGGCGAAGAAGTGAAATTGTTTCAGTCCTCACCAGGCAATACAATGCAGGCCCCATGGAAATGGAAGCAGTACGGTGATTCTGGAAAGTGGCTCAATGAATGCGTTGCTCCACTGGGGGAATGCGCGGATGATATGGCTTTCATTCATAACATGGTCAGCAAGTCGAACGTCCATGGACCAGCCACCTTTATGCAGGCCACCGGTTTCATTCTGCCTGGATTTCCCGGCATGGGTGCCTGGATCAGTTATGGACTAGGCAGCATGACCGATAATCTGCCGACCTTTGTCGTGTTGCCTGACCCACGCGGTTTTGCCCCTAATGGTGCTGCCAACTGGTCTGCCGGCTTTCTACCTGCCAGTAACCAAGGGACAATCATTCGTCCTAATTCCCAGACACCGATCTCTAATTTATTCCCCGCGTCAAATGATTTTATTACTCGCCAGAGCGATCGTGATGTGCAAGCCGCCTTAAAGCAGTTGAATCGCCGTCATGAACAGGAACGTGCAGGCGATTCTCGATTGAATGCCCGCATTCAATCGTATGAGCTGGCTGCTAAGATGCAATTGCAGGCTCCGAAGGTACTTGACCTCTCGAACGAAACCAAAAGTACGCTCAACATGTACGGGCTCGATTCAGTTGACTTTGAAGTACAAGAGGGGATTAGCGAGCAGGCTGAAATTGCTTACTTTGGACGAAACTGTCTGGTGGCAAGGCGCATGTTAGAACAGGGGGTCCGGTTTGTGCAAATCTGGTCGGGTGCTGACAACGGTTTTCCGCGTCGCAACTGGGATTCGCATGAAGATATCAAACGCGATCACTGGCCGTTAGGACGCGGCATGTCCATCGGCGCGGCTGCCTTGATTAAAGACCTCAAACAGCGCGGCATGCTGGATGATACGATTATTTTATGGACCACCGAATTTGGGAGAATGCCCTGTAGCCAGGGAAGCAAAGGCCGCGATCATAATCCATTTGTGTTTACCAATTGGCTCGCTGGAGGTGGTATCAAAGGTGGCACCACTTACGGAGAGTCGGATCAATGGTCATTCAAACCGGCTGACCCAGCCAATCCAACGATGTGTTATGACGTGCACGCCACGATTTTACACCAATTGGGAATTGATCATGAAAAGCTGACTTTCCGACATAACGGCATTGATCGTCGTTTAACCGACGTACACGGTCATGTTATAAAGGATATCATTTCATAATCGATGTCAATAAAGACGACTCCTAACTCTCTGATCAGACTCCCTACAAAAAAACGAGTGGCCGGTTAAAAACCAGCCACTCGCAATGGAATCAGCTTTTAGATAGCAGATTACGATTATTCGAAGTTACCTTTGGTCAACTGAGCATCCAACCAGGGGCCGGAGAAGACTTCAGAAGGTGATAATTCAACAGTCGCATCTGTGTGACCAGATCCACCTGATGCAGAACCAGTGAAGCCTGGGTTCAGGAACCCATCGCCATTCAAGTCCACGATAGCTTTTACGCTACCATCAGCCATCAGAATATTGACGATTTTGTTACGACCACGACCGTGCCATGCAAACCAGTCACGAGAATCCTGTAACCAGAGCGTTCCGTCAGGACCAGCTGTTCCAGCACGGTTTTGGTCGGGAAGTTCAGTAGGAATCGCTCCCACCACATTGGTACCAGCAGGCATCAAGTCGATCGCTCCGCCAGTTCCCGCTGCAGGATTCCAAAAGCCAGGACCATCATTAAATGATTCTGCCAATCGGTTACCAGCTTCCAGAAATCCTGGAATTGTATCAGTCAATACCGCTTCACTGGCATCCCCGGGAGCACCACATCCCATGAATGAGACTGCGGAAGAAGAAACCCGAGAAGAATCCAGACGACGAATGGTTAGAGGACCTAAGCTGCCAGCAAATCCTTTCAAACCAGATGAAGTCACACCGGCGTTGGTTTTTGCCCCGGAGCGAACCAAAAACCAGCTAGAAGCATAGTTCGTTCCATATCCATCTTCCAGCAATTTAGCTACTTGAAGAATTCGAGCAGGAGTACCTTCTGTACCTGAAGTCCAGGTTGCACAAACTCCTTCACTCAGGCGGCTGAGTGGAGCTGAGTCTTTATTACTGGTGTTTGCAACACCAATCATGTCGTTCAGCTTTTCAGACCCGAGCAATGTAGATGAGGGGCACAGCATTTTCTGTGGAAGACCGGATCCACTGTTAACCATATCTGCCACCCAACCCCAAGTGTCAGGACATCCGTCACGACGGAAATCGTAGGCTCCTGTGCAGTATCTTCCGCTGGGATCTGTAGAAGCGAAAGAGTGCATGGAAATACCAAACTGACGAAGATTGCTTTTACATTGAGAAGAACGTGCAGATTCTCGTGCTGCGAAGACTGCTGGAATCAGCAGAGCAGCTAACAAAGCGATGATCGAAATCACCACCAAAAGTTCGATCAGAGTAAAACCTGATCGTTTGACAGTAAGAGCACGTGATTTTTTCATGTTGTTTCCTGTTTTTCAAAAATAGTTTGACAGTTAGATTTCGTGTACATAGAAGGCTTAGAACAATTTACTTTTCTCAATTAGAACAGTTCATCCCCATCAGTTAGGCAATTGATGTTTGAATATGATCTGCCCCCCTCGACTCACTCTTAGATTGAATTCAACCTTAACTTTTCTCTTGAAACTTTACTTGCCGGCTGAAAGTCTCAATTGGGAGTACGATATCGAGTGAATGTGAAGATATTTCCTTAAGACATGTTAAGAAGAAATGAAAAATGCGTAGCAAAATTGATCAAATCGCGCCTTTTGTTAACGTTTAATGAAAATACAGCAATGAATTCGCGTGTGTCTTCATAATTATGTGTCTCAATTTGAAGAGACCCCAAGAGACAAAACTTGAATTTCCCACCCGTCGTCCCCTATAATAAGACGTATAGACTTCAGGTCATCAGCCCACCTTGCCTAGCCTTAAGTCACCTGCTCGTTTGGTTTTAGAAACTATTGAGCTACCCCACTTTTGGGTAAAGTGGCGGACCGGTATTCACTCGTGTTTGGTTTTGAAGTTTGAAAATCAATCCGATTAACAGAAAAATCCGTGTTTGCAAATTTACTGACGAGTCTTAACAGTCAGTCAAAATGTGCCCCGCATCTTTCTTCTAATCACCTTGATTTCCAAACTTCATAGGTTAACCGAAAGAATCATGATGGTCGTTCGAACGCTCGCATTATTGTCTCTCTGCTGCGGAATATTCGTAGTATCACTGTTTCAGTTTAGCTTTGCAGAAACAAAAAATTCAGCACAGACCGAATTGGATTTTGCCACAGTTATCCGCCCTCTGCTTTCTGATGGTTGTTTCTCCTGTCACGGTCCCGATGACGAACACCGCGAAGCAGATTTACGGTTAGACTTAAAAGAAACCGCCTTTGGTTCACACGATGGTCATGCTTTAATCGTTCCCGGCAAACCATTGGAAAGCTTGCTTTATCAACGCATCATTTCTACTAACGAAGACGAACGCATGCCGCCTGTTGACTCGGGCAAAAAACTGTCTCCGTCCGACATTGAAAAAGTGCGAAAATGGATTGAAGCAGGCGCCCCCTGGGCTTCGCATTGGGCTTTTAGTCCTCCCGAAAAAGCAACACTGCCACAGGTGAGTGAACAACATCTGGTGCAAAATCCTATTGATGCTTTTATTTTGGAAAAACTGGAAAAGGAGAAGCTTTCTTTCTCCCCCAAAGCCGACCGTACGACGCTACTGCGGCGTCTGAGTCTGGACCTCATTGGGTTGCCTCCCAGTATTGAAGAAGTCGATCAGTTTCTGAGTGACAAACGCCCCGATGCTTATGAAAAACAGGTTCAACGACTACTTGCTTCACCACACTATGGTGAGCGTTGGGGACGTATCTGGCTTGATGCAGCCCGCTATGCCGATTCAAACGGCTACGAAAAAGATGCCCCACGCAACGTGTGGCTTTATCGTGACTGGGTGATTGACGCACTGAATCAGAACATGCCTTATAATCAATTTATCATCGAACAGATCGCCGGTGACCTGCTGCCAAATGCAACACAAGATCAAATAGTGGCAACTGGTTTCATGCGTAATTCGATGTTGAACGAAGAGGGTGGCATAGATCCAGAAGAATTTCGGATGGCTGCCATGTTTGACCGCATGGATACCATTGGTAAAAGCGTGATGGGGCTCACATTACAATGTGGTCAATGCCATACTCATAAATACGATCCTTTAACACAGGAAAACTATTATCAGATTTTTGCCTGCATCAACAATTCTTATGAAGCCAGCATCCGCGGCTACACGGACGAAGAACAACAACAACGGGAAAAGCTTTTTCAGAAAATCAGAGCCATTGAAAAGACTCTCAAAGCAAAGACCCCGGACTGGTCGACAAAAATGGCAGCCTGGGAACAATTGGTCCAACAAAACCAACCTCAATGGACAGTGTTAAAACTCACCAACTTAGACAGTAACTCCCAACGCTACTTTGAACAGGAAGACCAATCAGTACTGGCACAGGGGTATGCTCCTTCTAAATTCACTTCCAATTTTGGAGCGACAGTTGATGCTTCAGAAATCAATGCGATCAAACTGGAATTGTTGAATCACCCCAATCTACCCGCCGGAGGGCCGGGAAGATCCATCGAAGGGCTCTGTGCTTTGACAGATCTCAAACTTACGGTGGAAAATGTAAAAGATCCGAAACAGAAAACGAATGTGAAATTTTCCGAAGTCACCGCAGACTTCAGTAATGAACGTCAGGAATTGTCCCCGAAATATGGAGATAAAAAGGGAGTGCGCGGTTTCATCGGACCAGTCTCTTACGCAATCGATGGAGACAACACTACTGCCTGGGGCATTGATGCCGGTCCGGGACGATGCAATCAACCTCGCGAAGCCGTATTTCGCGCCGAAAAACCGTTTGGTTATCCGGAAGGAACCAGGTTCAAAGTAAGTCTGGTGCAAATGCATGGAGGCTGGAACAGTGATGACAATCAAAGTATGAATCTGGGACGTTTTCGTATTTCTTGCACGACTTCCGAAAATGCCAAGGCAGATCCTGTTCCCGATCATGTCAGACAGATACTGCTAATTCCAACAGCAAAAAGAACAGCAGAACAACAAAATCAGGTTTTCAGCTACTGGATCACAACGGTCCCTGAATGGAAAACAGAGGTTGCTCAGATTGAATCCCTCTGGAAGCAACACCCTCGAGGCACAACACAGTTGGTTTATCAAGAGCGTCCTGCCACACGAAAAACTCACTTACTGGATCGCGGCGACTTTCTTAAGAAAAAACAAGTCGTCGATCCTGGAGTTCCTGATTTTCTGCATGCCTTGCCTCAAGGGACACCAATCAATCGACTGACATTTGCACGCTGGCTCGTGGATCGTAAATCTCCAACCACAGCCCGCGCGATCGTGAATCGAGTCTGGCAGGCCTACTTTGGAAAAGGTTTCGTCAGTACCAGCGAAGACCTCGGTTCACAAGGTGAAGCACCGACACACCGTAAACTGTTGGACTGGATGGCAGTCTGGTTTATGGACGAAGGCTGGGACTTGAAGAAACTGCATACGCTGATCGTCACTTCACGAACCTATCAGCAATCATCACAAGTCAGTCCAAAACTTTATGAAAAAGATCCTTATAATCGGCTCTTCGTCCGTGGCCCCCGCTATCGAGTGGATGCGGAGATTGTGAGAGATATCGCCTTAAAAGCTGGAGGGCTTTTAAATACAGAAATCGGCGGCCCTTCTGTTTATCCACCGGCACCCGCGTTTCTGTTTCAGAAACCGGCCAGTTACGGTCCCAAAACCTGGAATGAAGACAAAGACCAGGATCGCTATCGTCGCGCCATTTATACGTTCCGTTTCCGTTCGGTCCCTTATCCCATGCTACAAGCCTTTGATGCCCCCAATGGCGATATTTCGACAGTCAGACGTTCTCGATCGAATACACCTTCACAGGCACTGACCACACTCAACGAAACACTCTTTTTAGAATGTGCGACTGGCCTAGCGGAGATCATCTTGACCCAGCAGGAAAATACAGATGAAGGACGAATTGAAACCGCATTTCGTCGTTGTGTTTCACGCCGACCTTCTGATTCAGAGAAACAACTACTCACCCAGTTCCTGACAAAACAACGCAACTATTTTGCCAAACATTCAGATGAAGCAAAACAGATTGCTGCTACCCCAAAAACAAAGATTCCCAATACCGAATTTGCAGCCTGGGTAGCTTTATCACGCGTACTACTCAATATGGATGAAACAATTACAAAAGAATAACCGAAGTTTACCAGCTACGTACTGAACAGAACTGACAAGCGGCTCTTTTTTATCAAAACAGGTAATACTTATGAATAATCATCCCGTTCATACATCACAACACATCGCACGACGCTGGTTTCTGGAACAGTGCGGAGTCGGCCTGGGTGCCATCGCAGTGAATCAACTCTTGCTGGAATCTGGTTATGCCGCCCCCAAAAATAACATCGTGGCTCAGGACCCGTTGGCAACCAAACAACCGCATCATCCTCCCAAAGCGAAAAATATCATTTTTCTGTTCATGGGTGGTGGTCCCAGTCATCTGGAATTGTTTGATAACAAACCCGTATTAGGGAAATTTGACGGAAAACTCCCTCCTGAAGATTTATTGAAGGGATATCGCGCCGCGTTTATCGACCCCAAATCAAAATTTTTAGGTCCGAAATTCAAATTTGCGAAACATGGTGAATCGGGAGCGGAACTCTCTGAACTGCTACCGCATCTGGCAGAAGTCGCCGACGACATTGCGATCATCAAAAGTATGAAAACCGATGCCTTCAATCATGCACCCGCTCAAATTCAGGCACTCACTGGTTCACAACTTTTCGGAAAACCAAGTCTGGGGGCGTGGACGCTCTATGGATTAGGGAGTGAGTCAAAAAATCTACCCGGTTTCGTTGTTTTCAGTTCCGGTAACAAAGGACCCAGCGGTGGAAATTCGTGCTGGGGCAGCGGTTTTCTCCCGACAGTTCATCAGGGGGTCATGTTCCGTGGCGGACAGGAACCCGTACTCTACTTAAAAAATCCACCAGGAGTCTCTGAGCAATTACAACGTGACTCGCTCGATACGTTAAAGGCCTTGAATCAAAATCGCTTGAATCTAGTAGGCGATCCGGAAATTGCCACACGCATCAATTCGTTTGAAATGGCGTACCGTATGCAATCCAGTGCCCCTGATGTCATGAACATCGCCCAGGAAACCAAAGAGACGCTCAAAATGTACGGTGCCGAACCCGGCAAAACCTCGTTTGCGAATAACTGTCTTCTCGCCCGCAGACTCGTTGAGCGAGGTGTGCGTTGCGTGCAATTGTTCCATGAATCCTGGGACCAGCATGGCGGTCTCGTAGGTGGTTTGAAAAATAACTGTAAAGCCACCGACCAAGGCGCAGCAGCTTTGATTAAAGATCTCAAACAGCGTGGTTTATTAAAAGATACCCTCGTCATTTGGGGAGGAGAATTCGGTCGTACTCCCATGGTGCAGGGGGGAAATGACGGACGTGACCATCACCCCAATGCGTTTACCATGTGGCTGGCAGGAGGTGGCATCAAAGGGGGAACTACGATCGGACGCTCCGATGATTTCGGCTTCAACGTGATTGAAGATGAAGTCCCCGTATATGATTTACACGCCACGATTTTGCATCTTCTGGGACTGAATCCCGAACGACTCTCTTACCGCTTCCAGGGATTGGATCAGCGTTTGATTGGGGTCAATCAAGCCAAGGTCGTCAAGAAAATCCTGGCTTAAAACATCGATCAGCCAATCAATAAAAAACCCTCG
This sequence comes from Gimesia aquarii, assembly GCF_007748195.1. Lineage (NCBI taxonomy): Bacteria > Pseudomonadati > Planctomycetota > Planctomycetia > Planctomycetales > Planctomycetaceae > Gimesia > Gimesia aquarii. The sequence continues at coordinate 1,370,115 of NZ_CP037920.1, read as the reverse complement.
CTTTTAGCGAGGGTTTGATTTCGGTTATCTTATCTTGCCTAAGCAGCAATTTCCTGTTCGAACTGCCTGGCTGGCTCATTATTCAAACGATTGAGAAAACCATTATGCTGTTGGTCATAAAGTCGTTTCAAACCATCGTCAAGCATGGGCATTGAAATACTCAACTGACGACGAATTTTTTGAGTATGAAGTGACGTTTCTCCATTGGCGAAACCAGTGGGTCTTTCATTCAACACTTCAGCCCGGGGAAATGCCGGTTCCGAAAGTCCAAATGTTTTTGCGAGTCGTTGAATGAAATCTGCAGGACTGATTCGTTCGCCACCTGCGACGTGAAAAATTCCTGTCAAACGTTCCTGATAAGCATGTTCGATAATTGCAGCCAGGTCGGTTGCTAATAAAGGTGTTGCATGCCGATAACAATTATTTTGAGAAAATGTACCTGCCTCCAATGTCTGTACGATTTCTTCGATGCTACCTGTACCATTAGCAGTCGGTGACCAGCCAAACACGTTCGTTCTAATAATCAGAGTATTATCACAAAGGCTGACTTCACGTTCGATAGCACGAATTAAATCTGCCTCCTGGCTTTCACACACGCCCTGACAGTCTTCTTCGTGAAACATCCAAGGTCCCGTGAAAACGGCGTCGGATGAAATATGTGTAAAGCGTGCACAGTGCAACTCCGATGCATTCACCCAGTTACGGACTGCCAATACAGGATCGTTCGAGGTGAATTTCGCCGGATCAACAGACCAGGCAGAGTGAGCGGCAACGCCACAATAGACGACCCACTGTGGACGAATTGTTGAGAGCCAATGTTCGGCGGTCTCTACGTCATCTTCCAGATAAGTATGAGTTTCACATCCCTGGATGAAAACCGGTGTCGATGAAGTTAATCCGATAACCCGATATCGATTGGATAAACAGGTTGCGATATTTGCTCCGGCAACCGTATCAAGTCCAACAACCAGAACTGTTTCCACGCCGCGCCTCCATGCTATGACGTTGTTGTATAATATCAGTCAGTACTTTGATCTTCGCTCAATATTGAAAGAAGCTTCTTATTTTTAAGAATTGCTTCCTCTTCAAATTTTCGAAAATCATTCTCACAAACCAATCCATCTGTTTCGCGAGAGGGGGAGTATAGTTGGGATTCATGATTTTCACCAACCCCAATTTTTAAGGGAATTTGAAAATCGTAAATTGGCTCTGAAATTCCCTTTGTGAACCACAAATTTCAGATGATTTTTGATCTAACTCGTATGAAATATCTCTGCTGTCAATCCTTCCAAGGAGTCGAATTCCATCCGGCAAGAATCAGAATTCAGAAATATTTTTGGTAAAAAATGACCAAATCAGAAAAAAGGTTAAAGGTTTTTGTACTTTCTTATTTCATTCTTTGCATTCGTATTGACCTGACTTCCAAAAAGCAATATCTTCCCGCCTCACATTAGTGATTCTTGCGCCTGTTCTATGGGCCTGTCACTCACCTCCCACACTGATTACCCATCAATTGATTCACTGATTACCTTTCATATCAAGTTGTATTGTTTTATTTCCAATGAAATTGAACGATGCACCAACACTTTTTGTTTCACATATAAAGATAACTTAATCCATGTCCGTTTCGCGTCATTTACCAGAATACCCAATTCTTCTTGCAGGGGTTTCCGCTTCTGTCAGAGAGGGCTTGCGCGAAATGGGACTCTCGGTCATCGAACTTCAGGATGACCTGGCTCAGCTTTCAGGTTACCAGCCATCGCGGTGGAACCTGTTACTGGTAGGATCTCAGAAAACTTTCAATGAGCATGACTTGCAGATTCTCTCTCACTGTAATATTCCATTGATTGACCTTTCTGAATTTGCCAGCCCCTCTGCCACTGGTCGCCAGAAGAGTGAACTGGGTAAACAAGCCGATGTTGAAGTCGAACAGTTTCATTCCCAGTTTGTTATTCAACTCAAAGAACGTTTACAACAAACGGGAGGCGCCTGGATCAGATTAGCCGACTATCCCTACCCTTATCAGGGTGTGATTTGCTACGGCGAATCTGCTTTGGGAAAAGAATTCCGCGAGTTCTCAAATGTGATGAGCCCCTTACCGGTTCCCCTGGAGTTGTTGCATTTGAAATCAGAATACGACTGGCATGGCAAGTTCGACACTCAAGTTCAACGTAAGTTCCGTGTGGATTTGATAAGTCGATATCGACAAGGGTTGCCTGTATCGCTCCCTTCAGTTCCATCGCGGAAAGAACTCGACCTGTTATTACAAAATATCAACCTGGATCGAAAGCAAATACCGCTTGTCTGGGTCACCTCCCTGGAAACGTTTTTTCGCTGGTGGAATTTACGGCGTCAGCTTGGTGTCAGCATCAGTCGAATTTCATCTGGTTGGGAAACCGTAATCTCCGGTCAGTTTCAAGGGTTTGGACCCGGTCTCCAAATTTGGAGGGGACAGCACTCCGCCACGGTCTCATTAACCGAAGGAGTCAATGAAATCCGAGACGAATCAATTGCTTTTGTTACAAATCCACAGCGGCATCCTGGTGGATTTACCGCACACTGGGCTGGTTTGAATTCCAGTCAAGTTCCCATCAACTTAAACAAATCGGCAACTTCGGTTGCTTCATAACCTATTGATACTATTCCACATCACAAATTGAAGATCAGCGATAAACTTTTTATCGCGTCATTGTTGAAGAAAAGGATTACTCTAATGAAACGTTTTGGATTTATGTTTCTGGGTCTTGCATTAATTACCATGACGACAGGCTGTCACTGCGGATCACGTTGTGGTGGCTACTATGGTCCAACGGCCCCCTTCGGTGGAGGTGGTGGATGCTCATCAGGTAATTGTGGAACTGGCCTTGGTGCTCCCACATACGCACCACAGGGAGCTTATAACAGCTACAATACCTATCAATCGACGGCTGGTGCACCAGTGATTCAAGGAACAGTTCCTACAACAGCCTATGCACCACTTGATCCACTTCCCATGTATTAAGCCAAATACAAAGAAGTGATTCACTGCAGTCTTGTCAACTCGGCCTGATTCAGGCCGAAGGGCAGGATCTATCAATCGTTTCCTGCCATGAGGGCAGGAAGCATTGTACAAAAAAACTGCAACAATGCATTTGTTCGCGGACATATGGATTGTATCTCGCTTTCAGCCTTGATATACAGGTAGTTATGTCATTTATCGGCTCGCCTGCGCATAGCGTTCGCCGGGATAAATGAGACTTTTATGAGAACTCCCACTGTATAAATACCCTGCCAGGGGTAACATCAATAGTTATGGCTGCTCTACAAATCGTGAACTATCCCCACCCTGCTCTCCGCTGGGTTTCGAAGCCCATCAAAAGCATATCACCAGATTTACGTGATACGGTGCGAACGATGTTTGATCTGATGTATGAGGCACGGGGAATCGGCTTAGCTGCCAATCAGGTGGCACTTCCGTATCGTCTGTTTGTGATCAACCTGACATCGGATCCCAATGAAACAGAAGAAGAATTTGTATTCATTAATCCGGAAATCACAAAACGCAAAGGAACCACTGAAGGCGAAGAAGGCTGTTTAAGTCTTCCGCAGCTTTATGGAGATGTCAAACGATCGGAAGAAATCACGGTCGAAGCCTATGATCTGGATGGTCAATTGTTTGAAATCACTCTGGATGATCTGGCCGCCCGTGCTGTGCAGCATGAGCATGATCATCTGGAAGGAATTTTGTTTCCCGATCGAATGGTTGAAGCAAAGCGCGAAGAGCTGGAAGCGCAAATTGCAGATTTTGAATCTGAATTCCTGCATAAACAGCAACAAGGCGAATACCCGTCTGATGAGGAAATTCGCAAACAACTATCTCAATTGGAACTCGATCTGGGCTAAAAAACATCAGTCAACTCCTGAAGTTTGTTCGCGCATTGTCGAAATCGATACGAGGTTTTTCAGGAAACCTGATCGCAATTGAGTGGTTTTCAGCTTAGAAATGATTGATTGTTAGTCTAGATTGAGGAGAAATACCAGTGCCATTAAAAGTTGTGATGATGGGAACCGGGACGTTTGCCATCCCCGCATTTCAGGCGCTCATCGATTCCGATCATCAGGTTCTCGGCTTGTATACTCAGCCTGACCGCACCGGCCGTGGGCATCATCGGCACAAAAATCCAATGAAAGAATTAGCGCTCGAGCACGAGATTCCAGTCTTTCAACCTCCCAAAATTAACCAATCAGAATCGCTCGATGAATTACGAAGCCTAAAGGCAGATGTTTTCCTGGTGGCCGCTTATGGTCAGATTCTCTCACAAAAGCTGTTGGACATTCCGAAGCAGGGGGCTTTCAATCTACATGCCTCACTGTTGCCTCAATACCGTGGGGCGGCCCCAATTTTATATGCGATTCGGAATGGAGAAACCAAAACTGGTGTTTCCCTGTTTCGGATCGAGCGTTCTCTTGACTCCGGTCCTGTGGCTGCCATGGTCGAAACGCCAATCGGCCCCAAAGAAACCACAGGCGAAGTTCAAGAACGACTGGCGGCACTTGCTGCCCCACTCGCGATGCAAGTGCTCGATAGCATTGAGCAGGGTACGCTGGTGGAAACTCCTCAAAATCATGAAGAAGCAACGTTAGCCCCCACTCTGGATAAAGGGGAAGGTGCCATCGACTGGAATCAAAGCACCTTTCAAATCGGGTGTCATGTCAGAGCCATGCAACCCTGGCCAAGCCCATTCTCATTTTTACACCAATCCGGACAAGAACCGTTAAGATTGCTCGTTCTGGATGTCGAAAATGTCACAACAGACGAGCTGAACTCACTTAATGTCAATCAAGGACAACAAGATTCGTCTCCCGGGACAGTCGTTTTTGCCAATACAAAACGGGTGATAATCAGATCGGGTGATGGGTTCCTGGAGCTGAAACAGGTACAACCACAGGGGAAACGCGCCATGCAGATCGATCAGTTCCTGTGTGGCAAAAAAATCAGTCCGGGTGACTACTTCAATCCACCAGACCCTCATAATGTATAAATGAATACAAATTTGTATTGAGACCACAAGTTCACTCTTGCTGCATTTCCCTGTTTCTGAGATGATCCCGCCCCTGATCTAAGACGATGGACTACTATTTAATACAAGGAACTGTGCTAAGATGCGCCGAATTATAGCGTCTCTGCTCTTCATGCTGATTGGAGCCGGAGGCATGTACGCCGCTTTTGAATATCATTTAATACAATCGAAAGAAGGTTGGTTAGTGGTCCCCAAATCACAAGCCGGGCTCCGCGATGCTTATGTCGACATCAGAGAATGGCGTGCAGCGAACTGGAAAGAGCACCCAAGATTGGCGCAGTCATTGATTGATGACGGTAAAGGAAATCTCATCATTCAATCAGCCTCAAATGGACTGCTTGATGGGGTGTTCCAACTGCCAAACAAGAAACGTTCTGCTGAGAAAGAAGAGAGTTCCGTTAAACTTTAATAAACCATAGCCCCAGGTTTTGATCCACTTACTGCTCAATGAGATAATACCCACCCATCGTGAAACCACAATCACTCACTAGTTTTGGTAACATTTCAGACACGCATTGTCTGACAGCACTCAAATCAATGGCTTTGAGTGTTTGTCTGACTTTCTGCCTGCTTCTGACTGAAGGATGTCATAGTGCGGCAAAAAATCAAACCGTCCATCTGCCAGCCCGACACAGCGTCAGTGCAGAACAATTAATTGTCTTGAGTGATTTTAAACTGGGCCAGGACCATGAACTGTTTCAGGACTTAATTCAACTGCGTGAAGATGTCGCCGAGACATTAAACATCCCGCTTAACAGCGAGCAAGTGACCGTGTATCTCTTCTCGAACGAAGAAGAATATCGCAACTATCTGGATCTCACCTACCCGGGTTTGCCTCCGCGCCGCGCCTACTTTGTCGGAACGCCCAAAGAATTAGCCGTGTATACGTTTTGGGGCGAGCGTATTCAGGAAGATTTGCGACATGAATTTACGCATGGACTACTACATGCCAGCCTGAAAACAGTACCGCTCTGGTTGGATGAAGGACTTGCGGAATATTTTGAAGTTGCTGGTAATACACCAGGGCAAATCAACCGCGATCATGCATCACGTTTAACGGCAGCACTTGATAATGGCTGGAAGCCCGATATGAAACGGCTGGAACAGCTTGAAAAAGTCTCGCAGATGCAGCGGGTAGACTATCAGGAAGCCTGGGCCTGGGTTCATTTCATGCTTAACAGTAACCCCGATGCACGCGCCACGCTACTGGACTATCTGGCAGAACTGAAAACAGACGATCAACCTGAAGTATTAAGTGCGCGTCTCCCACGCGATATCCCTGGAGTCGATGAGCGTTTTCTGAACTATGTCGCTTCGCTCAACACTTTCCCATCGAGGTAATCTAAGAAATATAGATTTCCCTGGCCTTGCACTCAGTTTCGCGGCCGGCTGACTTGGGAGCCGTCTCGCAATCAGCTAAGATAAACCACAGCAAATATGCATTCATAACCTTGTGTGTCTGAAGACAAACCCCATTTCTGGACTTAAAAATGTTGGCCCGACTGCGTCTGCTGCTGGAATTAATTCGCTTCAGCCATACCATTTTTGCACTCCCTTTTGCGCTACTCTCAGCAGTGCTGGCCTGGCGCGGACACGAAGTTCGCTGGCAGCAGTTAGTAGGAATTCTGTTATGTATGCTGTTTGCACGCTCAGCGGCGATGGCATTTAACAGACTCGTTGATCGCGAAATTGACGCACAAAATCCGCGCACTCAAGGCCGCCACCTCCCCGCTGGGTTGATTAGTGTGCGTGCGGTATTTCTCTTTACTCTGATCACGTCGCTGGCGTTCATTGCATCGACACTCCTCTTTCTTCCCAATCGCTGGCCCCTTTATCTGTCGGTCCCTGTTCTGCTCTTCTTGCTTGGTTATTCTTATGCCAAACGATTTACCATCTGGTGTCATTACTGGCTCTCCACGGCTCTCATGCTCTCTCCCATTGCCGCCTGGATTGCCATTCGAGGCAGCCTTTCGATTGAACCACTGCTGTTGGGGGCCGTTGTATTTTTCTGGGTGGGAGGCTTTGACATCATTTACGCCTGCCAGGATGTGCAATTTGACCAGGCAAAGCGACTTTCCAGCATCCCTTCCCGATGGGGCATCAAAAAAGCACTCCGCTTTGCCATGCTCAGTCACTTCATGACCATTGTCTGCCTTTTCAGTCTGTGGTATGTAGCCGCTCTGGGAATCCCTTTTTTACTGGGAATTCTTGTCGTATCCGGTCTGCTGGTGTACGAGCATCTGCTTGTAAATCCAGAAGATCTGGGACGCGTCAATCTGGCATTTTTTCATGTCAATGCTCTGATCAGTATTGGTTTGTTCTTTGTGGGATTGATTGACGTCTGGCTCGCATAAGACTGTCTGAATCGTCATAATAGAAGCGCTTATAGAGAGCAATTAACAGGGTTAGCTCGCATGTTTTATACAGAGCTGCAAAGCAAAAGTATTACTTAAAAAATCAACAGTCAGTCTGATGAATTTAAATCAAAACGAACAGGAACAGTTACAAGTCATTACCCGCAAAGTAGAAGCCGGAGAACGAATCAGCTTCGATGAAGGGGTTTTTCTGGATGAGAAAGTGGATATTCTCACACTGGGGCAACTCGCTAATCAGGTTCGCGAACGTAAGAACGGCAACTTTGCATTTTATAATACGAACATACATTTGAATCCCACAAATGTATGTGTCTATCGTTGTAAGTTCTGTGCATTCCGGTCCGATCTGAAATCACCCCGCGGTTACACGTTCACAGACGAGATGATTCGCGAGCGTGTTCAGGAAGCACGAGCTACCGGAGCCACCGAAATTCACGTCGTCGGCGGATTACATCATCAGAAAAAATTTGACTGGTATTTAAATGTGGTACGTGTGATTCGAGAAGAATATCCGGAACTGCATATTAAAGCCTGGACTCCCGTGGAAATCAACTGGTTTAGTTTTTTGACAAAAAAGCCAACACGCTGGGTTTTAGAGCAGATGATGGAAGCAGGGCTTTCCAGTATGCCTGGTGGCGGGGCTGAAATTTTCCATCCTGAAGTCCGCGAACAAATTTGTGAGCACAAAGCTGATGCCGAAAGTTGGCTGAACATTCATCGCGAAGCACATGGTCTCGGCTTAAGAAGCAATGCCACGATTCTATACGGCCACTACGAGCAAGCCAGACACCGCATCGACCACTTGTGCCGTCTCCGAGACTTGCAGGATGAAACAGGAGGCTTTCAGACTTTTATTCCTTTGGCCTTCCATCCTGAAAATACAGGCATGTCAGAAATCCGAAAAGCTTCCGGCATGATGGATCTCAAAGTCGTTGCGCTGTCGCGAATCATGCTGGACAATTTTGACCACATCAAAGCCTACTGGATTATGTTAGGCGAGAAAACCGCACAAACAGCATTGAGTTTTGGAGCAGACGATCTGGATGGCACTGTTGTCCATGAACTGATTTATCACGATGCCGGTGCCAAAACACCAGAAGGCCTGACTGTAGAACAACTACACCGACTGATTGAAGAGGCCGGTCGGATTCCCGTCGAACGTGATACACTTTATCGACACGTTGTGAGGGAGGGAGCTACCTGGAGTGTGGGAGAACCCATCCTGACTTCTGCTGCTTCGTAAACCACCACTATCAATCAGGAGAAATATTGACCTATGAGTGATTCTGTTGTTTCAGATAAGGTTTGCGTTCAATCATTCGATCACATTACGCTTGTCGTAAAAGATCTGGAAGCATCCCGTCAGTTTTACGTTGACTTTTTAGGTATGGAGCACGTTCCGCGACCTGCGTTCTCTTTTGAAGGGCACTGGTTCCAAATTGGAAATCAGCAAATTCATTTGATTCTCGAACACGATCAGTCAGGCAAGGCAGGGCAACTTGACCCCGATCAAAACACACGCACCCACCATTTTGCATTTCAGGTCAATGATGCAAAACAAGCCTATGATAAGGCGGTCAGCCAGGGTATTCCCATTGTTTCGCCTCCCAAATCGCGGCCCGATGGAGCGACTCAAACATTCCTGAATGATCCTGATGGCCATATTATCGAACTCTGCTCGCTCTCCTGAGACTCATTCCTCAAACCGAATATTAGAGTTTTAACGGTTTTTCAGGTGTTCGTTCAGCACACAACATAAAGTTTAGAAATGACTCAGGCCAAGAATCGACTGGAAATTCCCTCGATCAGTACGGTATACTGAAACAAGGACGCAAATCAGAGTTCTATAAATCCTGTTTCAGAGAACAGAAAGAAAACAGAAGAACCGGTTGGCCTCCAGATAAATATGATAGAGCGACAGAATAAAGTAGAGAGGAATGAAAGTCTCAATGACGGATGCACCCAAGAAAATGATCATAGGCTCAATGGCCGCCTCCGGACTAGTGGCGGTACTCGCTCTGGTTGACATGATTATTGGCATGCCCTTTCGCGGCAGTACCGTGATGGACATCATGTTCCTCATCTCTGCCGGTCTCGTATTATTTCTCTGCTGGGATGCCTGGAAAGACCTGCGTTAACTTTCCCCTGACAAGGCGGAGAGCTTAATCCAACCGATCAAGCTCCGCTTCATCGTCACCTGCTTCCGTCAGTTGATCAACTGGCTCATCAAGCTTCGTTTCAGGTAATTCTTCTTCGAGCAGGTCTGTCGCTTTCGTTTTCGAAAACGCGACCCCTTCTTCTAGTGTTCCTTCTATTCCCGTCAAATCGGTTAGCTGCTGTAACAAATCACGAATGATCTGTTCGGCCTGTATTTTTTCTTGAAGCCAGACTTCTCGTTTCTGATCCCAGGTCGCATCTCGAATCGCCAGTTTTTCTGCTTCGAAACGCAATTGTTCGCTTCTCTGTCTGATCTGCTCATCACGTTCTGCGATCCAATCTGAAACATTCTGTCGTTCCTGACGAAATTCATCGCGGTGTCGATGAAATAACTCTTGAGAATGATCGAGTTCCTGTCGTTCTACTGATAATGATTCTCGTAATTGGCGATAGTGCGTGGCAAGCGCCTCTCTAGCTTTTTCCAACCGTTCGCGGGCGGCATCTTCCCCTTCTGTCTGTGTTAATTGAGCCCAACCTTCTTCCAACGCCAGGCGCATTTCCAACGTTCCACGATGGGTTTCTTCCACTTCCGCTCGTAAGGTATCTAACCTCTCGCGGCGGCGTTCCAGATTTTCCGCATGGAGTGCCAGCATATCCTGTTGACGACGTAATTCTACTTGTTGTGCTTCTCGTTCTTTTTGCCAGAGCTCGTGCTCTTCTGTCATTCTCTGTTTCTGGGTCTGCTCATAACGTTCGACCGAGCGACGAAGTTCGATGTGCAAAGCCCGCTCTTTCTCAAGGGACTGCTCACGCTGTTGCAACAAATCACGAAACCGATCAAGCTGCTTCATTCTTAAGATATGAATCCGCTCGTTCTGTTCGTGTTGCTGTTGTTGAACTTGCTGTTGGCGCTGGAAATCATGCTGATCCTGTTCAATCTGACTTCGCAAACGCAACAAATGATTTTCCTGAAACTTAATTCGGTTTTCGATTAGAGTTCGTTTTTGTTCGAAAGCATCTTCGCGTGAAGCGTATTCGCGCTGCAGATCTTCACGTTGTATTTTGAGTTGGTGCTCAATTTCTTCTGAACGAATCACAAAATCTCTTTTGCGAGACTCCAATTCCGCTTCATCGGTCTGTTTTTGTGATTGCCATTCTGCCTGTAATGTTTTCTGCTCAAGCTCAAATTTCTCTTTTCGAGAAGCTAATTCTGTTTCGACTTTTTTTATCGTCTGCTCATGAAATTCTCGCTCTTTTTTCAGGTGATCCAGTTCAGTCTGTTTCACTCCCTGCCATTCATCTCGATCGCGTTCTAAATCGCTACGCTGACTGGAAAGTGTTTCGAGAACCTGTTCATGAATGCGATTGCGTTCATTAATCAAATCCAGCCGATCACGCTCCAAACTTTCTCTTTGCTGCGCAAACTCCATCAGGATCTGGTCACGCATTTCTGAACGTTCCTGCTCCAGGATATCCTGAGACTCGAAGAGCTTTTCCTGTTCATGTTGCAAGGTTTTGGCCAGTTTTTCACATTCGACGGCTTTACGAATCAATTCCGTTTCTTTGTCGCGAATACTTGCTTCACGCTCGTCATATTGTTCTTCAATCTGGCTGATCCACATGCGAATCTTGCGACGCTCATTGTCGATTTCTCCTAGTTGACTATTAAGAGTCTGTTCGCGCCGATTGATTTCCACAAACTGTGATTTTAGATAGTTAGCGATGTCACCAGCTTGCGATAACAGCTCGGCCCCCGTCAGAGAAGCACCTGCTTCTTCTGCCCCTGCACTCTGTAAATTCTCAGCGGTCGCTGCATAGGCAAAACTTTTTTCCAGTTCGGCTTGTTTCTGATCGCTGAAAAAAGAAGTCGCTTCTACCTTATCAGATTCAGCCGATGAATGGGGCTGATCCGCCCGACGTTCAACTCCACCTGGACCAGGCAATGGAAGCGAATCTGCTTGCTCATGGCTCGTTGGTTTGAACCCAGCAAAGGGAGGGGGAGACTGTGGTTTCTGGTCAGACTTGGCACCATCACTCATGCCGGGATTCCTTTCCCAAACGGCGTTTCACCCTATAACCCTATCAAGTTCAAAGTACAGAAATCCGTTTCTTATTAATCACTTTGAACAGTCGGTAACGCAAATCAGTAAAACGACAAAAAGGGCAGAAGAGGATAAAGTTACCATCCTCTCTGCCCACTATGAAATAATACCGCAGGTTTCCACTACGATTATATTTGGCTATCCAATGAAGTCGCAAATCGATCTTTGGGAGTCACACCTACGAACGTTTCAACCACTTCACCATTTTTATAAAGTTTAACAGTAGGAATCGCACTGATGTTGCTTGAAGAAGCGATGCCTGGATTTTCATCTGTATTCAGTTTTCCAACGCGAATACGACCTGAGTAATCATTGGCGATTTCTTCAATGGTTGGCATCATCATTTTGCAAGGACCACACCAAGGCGCCCAGAAATCTACTAATACAGGTTCAGATGCTTCCAAAACTTCAGACTGGAAGTTTGCATCAGTAAATTCCAATACATTTTCAGCCATTACTGGTTGTCTCCATTACAATTGAATTCGATTAATATTTAAACTTGAAGTAGAGAAATATACTTCGAGTGCCCAGATATTGACATCGTCTCTAAATGGGGAGATCGCTCTAACCCCTAAGAAATACAAGAAAAACTTGGATTTACTTCGTCCTGTATTTCAAGAGAATTATAGAGATCCTCTATTTTGTGTCAATGCTCTCTCAGAAGATGTAATCGACAAAAGTTCTTATCAAATAAGGGATTGCGCCATGAAGATTGACTCAAGCCTGATTTTTTTTAAGCTCGACAAATCATTACACTTCCGACAAAATAGAGTGATCTGTCAATTGTCATAATTGATTTCTATAAAACAACTTAATGAATCAAAAGTAAGAGGGCGAATCATGCAGTCTTATCTCAAAATCCTGATTTTGACCGGACTTGTTGGAACGTTTCCCCCCTTATTTGTGATTGCTCAAGAAACAGCCACGGATCCATTTAAGCCGTTCCCGGATCAACTCGCCCCTTCTTTGTTTAACGAAGTTCAGGATCGTGACTTTCGAGGCATCATTCCCGAAGAAAAAGCACTGTATTACTACGTGCTCAAGCATCTGCGCGAAACCAGTTTGAAAGATCAAAAACAGGCTGCAGAATTTAATCTACAACAAAGACGGGCAGAACTGAAAACCTTTCAAGAACATCCTGAACTCACACTGCCACTATTTCGAGATATCTTCAAAAACAGCAGTCGTTATAAAGGCAGATTGGTCATGCTGAAGGGCCGGGTTCGTAAATTGATGCATTATCCGGCAGAAAAAAATGAGTATGGTATTCAGACGCTTTATGAAGCCTGGCTGTTTACCGACGACTCCCAACAGAATCCGACAGTAGTGGTTTGCACAGAAGTACCAGAGGCATTACAAAATGGTCTGCCAGCAGGCACTGATGTCATCGATAATGTAACGGTGACTGGCTACCTCTTTAAAATGTATGCCTATAATGCACAAGACACGACGCGTGTCGCTCCCTTAATTTTAGCAAGGCAACTAGAATGGTCTCCTGCCATCACCGATGAAAAAGGGAGCCAGGCGTTTTTGCAACTCATGGCTGGTGCTTTTATCATCCTCATAGCGGGAGTTGCGATTGTGATGTGGAAAACAATGCAAAAAGATAAGCAGTTCAAAGAAAAACGTTTACAGGCAAATCAGGACCAGGTTAGCTTTGACCGGCTTGAATCACAATCGGAACCTTCAAAAGCAGAGTCAAATCCGGAATCAAAGTCCGATCATCAAAGTTAAAATGAATCTTACTATTTAAGAGTATTGTATCACAAACATGAACGCGGATCGCACTCTGTCTCCCATCCTGAATCGCCCCTTGAAACTGGCCGTATTAATTTCCGGTGGTGGAACAACCCTGACCAATTTTCTCGAAAAAGAGGCTGCTGGCGAACTCAAAATTGAAATACCTTTAGTCATTGCCAGTCGTCCCGACTGTGGTGGCGTTGACAAAGCGAAAGCCGCGGGCCTTCGCTGTGAAGTGATCTGTCGACGTGACTACAAAAACATGAATGATTTTAGCGAAGCAATTTTTCATCTTTGTCGCAGTGCAGAAGTAGATCTGGTCGCACTGGCTGGCTGGCTTTCCCTGATTCATATTCCCGATGATTTCCAGTACAAAGTCATGAATATTCATCCGGCACTCATTCCCGCATTTTGCGGTAAGGGTTATTACGGCCATAAAGTTCATGAAGCTGTCGTCGAACGCGGAGTCAAAGTCAGTGGTTGCACCGTTCACTTTGCCGATAACGAATACGATCATGGTCCCATCATCGGCCAGTCAGCGGTTCCCGTCAAAGGGACTGACACACCAGACCAGGTAGCAGCCAATGTGTTCCAGTCTGAATGTGAACTCTACCCCCGCATGATTCGACTCTTCGCTGCCGGCAAAATCAAAATTATTGATCGGCGTGTTGTCATCGAAGAGCAAGTCAACCACTTGTGATCTGATTGCTCCCACAACAATTCAGATTCAACAAGATCCTCTCAAATCGACTGACTTCCCGGTGGTGGATTAAGTGGTGAACTCGAATTCGGAGGAATCGGATCATTGGTCAGCATGACTTTATCGTACAATTCAGGCGGGAGAACGCGAAGCACTGTGAAGAGGCCTTTGACACCATGAAACCAACCCTCGCGCATCCCCTGTGTTTCGCGGCGACTCGTTAGTTTATGCAAGTCTTCCTTCGTCCACTTCGCGCTGGACATCATCTGTGGATATCCGGGAACATCAAAACCGGGATCATTTTTCTTTTTACGAATGATTGGACCTACCTGGGAAACCATGTGGTTCATCATATGGTGGAACATGTGACAATGTAGTACCCAGTCGCCCGGATTGTTGGCGATGAATTCCACATCCCGTGACTGTGCCACACCAAGGATTACAGTATTGCCGGGTACCCAGGCCGATTCAGGTATGCGGCCGCCCTCTGTTCCAGTCACCCAGTAAGTGTGGCCGTGCAGGTGCATCGGATGCTGGTGTAACGTGCTAAAGTTCATAAATCGAATACGCACACGTTCCCCTAACTTGCATACCAGAGGTGTTGTATAAGGTCCACACCGCCCGTTAATCGTGACAAAGTTCCAATCCATCGACTGAGTGTTGGGAATCTCTGCGTTGGGCAATATAGAGAATTGTTGGGTGACCAGTACAAAATCACGGTCCACCACCGGTTCGTAGGCAACCTTGGGATGAATGACGAAGGGAACAACCATGCCGATGGCTTCCTGCATCGCGACATGGGGATGCAAAAAGCAGCTGCCCTCCTGGTGCACGTCATATTCATACACAAATGTTTGACCGGGTTTGACTAAATTTTGCGTCACCGCCGGAATGCCATCCATATAAACCGGTAATTCGAGGCCATGCGAATGCAGCGTGGTTGGTTCCGGCAAATCGTTGCGAAATACAATTCGCACTCGCTCGCCTTGGTACAATTCCAATACAGGCCCTGGAAATTGACCATTATATCCATAGGCATCCATCCAGATACCAGGTAACAATTCGCGACGTACGGGAGTCGCCTGCAGGTGAAACTCCCTGACACCATTTACAATTTTTCCACTCTGCTTTTCCAAGTCAGGTGCAGTGACTCTGACAGGTGGGAGCCCTGGTTTTCGAAGCCCGGGTACCAGCTTGCCGCGATCAGTCGGACTACCAACTGGGCCACCTCGACCGGAGTGCGTACGAGGAAATTCTCCACCTTGACCATTGTATTCATCAGTATGAGAGACCTCTTCTGGCTGTTGCCCTATGACCGAACCCGCGGCGAATAGTCCGGCTGTGGCTGCCGCTCCTTGCACAAGAAAGTTTCTGCGATCTTTGGGAGTGCCCATAGGAAGGCCTTTCATCAAATAACGAATCGTCGTGTTGTTGAGAGTTTGATTATTCTTGTTAATAAAATTTTTGTTACCGTGGCTTGGGAACGGAGTCGATATGACCACCGCTCAGCGGCGCCTGAGGTTCGGTTAACCCACCCGTCAATAACATCCCGCGAATAGAGATATCCGTTTCACGGTACGCTAACAATGCGTCAATGTACTGAGCCTGCAAATCAAGATAGTTTTTTTGTGCCATGAGTACCTGGGGCCAGGTCGCTCGCCGCATGATATAACTTTTATGCAACAGTTCGTAAACCTGTTTGGCCTTCGGCAACATCTCACTCTGGTAAGCTTGAATGTGTTGCCAGTTGGTTTGATAATTTCGATATTGGTCAGCAAGCGCTGCACTCAAAGTTAACTCCAGCCGCTTCACGTCCGCCCGCGATCGGTTGAGATCGGCCATTGCCTGGTCAATGGTACCACTGTTATCGTCGAAAATGGGAAGAGGAACACCGGCAGTCACCCCCGCGACAGAATTATCCGTTTCAAAATTGTGACCAAAATCCACATTGACCAGAATATTGGGAATCGGCTGAACTCGTTCTCGCTCCACCGTGATCTCGTCATGGCAAACTTTTTCCCAGGCTGCCACCAATTCAGGACTATTTTGCAAAAGATGATGAAACGCTGATTCCCAATCTAACTTTTCTTCAGTTGGTTCAAGAGTACCATGTAACGTAGTACGAGATAATTCAGGCGTGCCTACCATCGCAACCAGATTTCGCCACGCTTGCTCAAGATCATTCTCGGCCGTTTGCAAGTTCAGTTGATTCTGTCGCAAGTTGATTTCTGATTGCAGAAGACCCGGCGTATTTGTTTGTCCGAGATTCAGCATCTCTTTATGAGTCTGGACATTATCTTTTGCATTCGCAACCAGTTGCTTTTGAACTTCCACAAGCTGCTGTGCTGCAAGTGTCTTGTAGAAATGCATGCGAACGTCGTTCAACACGCGATCATATTGAGCAGACCGATTCGTTTCTGCAATCCGTGCTGCCTGCGACCATTTCGCACGACTCAGTTGCAATTTACCGCCCGTCACAAACTCCTGTGAAACGTAACCACCCTGTAATTCGCCAGCAGTGCCTGCAATACCAATTTGATCACTGGCATATCCCACTACGGGATTCGGATAGAGACCTGCCTGATAAGCAGAACCAGAGGCTGCATCAACCTGTGCCATCGCCTGGACTAAAGTAGGATTGTTGGACAACGCCATTTCTTCCAGCGTTTCCAACGTCAACATCATAGGTTGTTCGTTGACAACTCCATCAGGGGCAGGCAATAGGAGAGATTCCGTTTTCTCGACAGGTAAGTGAATCTCTTGCTCATGGGCTACCTGCCGTGTCATTGACTGAGAAACGTTTTTAGCAGGCTCTGAGAAAGTATCATCGTCTAGCGCGAGAACATAGGGAGGCTCTTCCAGATCTAAAGCGCGGCTCACACCCGGTTTCGCGCTCTTCAGTTTTGAGAGATGACGCTCCGGTCCAGTGGCACAACCACTCGCCATGACTATTGCAATTGATACGGCAATTTGAATAGCTCGTTTCACCGTGATCCTCCCTGACAGTTATTCAACGCACAGTCCTTGTGCGCAGCCCTAACAACTTAGATCGACATCAACGGACTCGGATGTGTCATCGTTTCATTCGAATCTAATCAGCAGAGATGATTTGAACACGCAAAATCGGTCAAATAAGAACAACCGTTACACTCGAATAAGAAGACTCTTTCATATGTAAACGTTGAAAGCTGAAACGGCACTTGATCTTAGCCTGTTTTAAATCCTTCCTGAAACGTACAGCAGGAGCGAAAGCAAAACGAAACTGGGACTTTGAGCAGAGTTCAAAACAGGTTGTTTTACTAAACTTTACTGAATTCCGGTTCAAAATGAATATTTGCTTTAGGAAAGATGAAGTCTTTAGGAAAATTCAAAACAACTGACAGATAATGATTGATTTTGAAAGAATTTGATGTTATTTTGCAAATAATGATTGAAATGAAGCACTTTGGAAGGCATATTCTTTAGGGAATTATATCGTCTCAGGAGGAGTTTGCATGTCAATGTTGCTTGACGAAAGACGGGAAAGCATCCTAAAGATTGTTGAAAACAAGGGTTTTGTGTCCCTTGTGGATTTGATGGATTCTGTGGGTGCTTCTGAATCGACCATTCGAAGGGATTTGGAGTATCTTGACGGAATCGGTCAGATTCGACGGACCCGAGGTGGGGCCGCTTACAGTGGAGAATCATTAGCTACATTTGAAGATCGGTCTTTTATGTCCTCTGGGCAAAAAAGGCTAATCGCACAAACTGTAGCCAACATGATCTCTCCCGGAGAAGCAGTGCTTATGGATGGAGGCACAACCACTTTGGAAGTGGCCCGCCAACTGGCGGGAAAACAACTACAGGTCGTTACGAATTCACTACCGATTGCCAACTTGTTGGTCAATCAACCCAATATCGATTTGATGTTAATCGGAGGATTTCTGTTCCCCAAAACAGGCGTCGCACTAGGCAAGACAGCAGTCGAATCACTCAAGAGCGTCAATGTTCGACGTTTAATTATCAGTGTAGGCGGTATTACAGAGGATGGACTTTACAACAGCAACATGCTCTTAGTGGAAACCGAACAACAAATGTTTGCAGCTGCAGAAGAAGTCATTGTTGTCACAGACAGTACCAAATTTGGTCATTCGGCACTGGCCCATTTATGCCCCCTCAGTGCGGTGGACCACATCGTTGTTGATGATGGAATTTCAGAGAAATGGAAGTCAGTGATCCAGGATGCAGGGATCGAGTTAACGGTCGTTGAAACATAAAACACCCCATACAAAAACAGATAACTTATCCAATTCAAGAAATTGAGACCCGATATTATGACACAGCTTACAAACTCCATATCACGTTCCCAGATTGAGCAACTGGTTCGTCAGGCCTTAGGGCAGCAACTTGGAAGTGCGGCAGCACCCTCTTCTGCTCCGAACCCGCTCGTTGTCAATATCTCTGCTCGGCACATTCACCTTTCACAAGAACACCTCGAAGTACTGTTTGGTAAAGGTGCTCAATTAGAAGTACAAAAAGACCTCTACCAGGAAGGCTACTTCGCCGCCACACAGACCGTCGCCATCGTGGGTCCACGTCGTCGCATGATTCCCAATGTGCGTGTTTTAGGCCCTTGCCGTGGTGATACCCAAGTAGAACTGGCCTTTACCGACACGATCTCGCTTGGCCTGGAAGTCCCCATTCGTATCAGTGGTGACCTGGAAAATACGCCCGGTTGTGTATTGATGGGCCCCAAAGGAGTCGTCGAACTGGATAAGGGAGTAATTCGTGCCGCACGCCACGTACATATGTCGCCCGCAGATTGTGCTCATTATGGTTGTGCCAATGGTGACAAATTGCACCTGAGGATCGAATCAAATGGCTGCACGACAGTTCTGGAAGACGTCGTCGTACGCGAAAACCCGGAAGTGAAACTGGAAGTACACATTGATACTGATGAAGGGAACGCCGTTGATCTGGATCACGCCACTTCAGTCAAGCTGTTTGTTCCTGAAGGCTGTAAATGCAAACACAGCTAATTTTGAAATGAGAAGTAAATTCCTCTGACAATCAAGTTAGAAGAATCTCTTTAATATTGTTGAAGAACCGACTTTGGTTCTGATTAAAATGACGAACTGTTTTTTCTTAACTATCTCTAAAAGGAGAACTAACTCATGGCGAAAGCAATGGAAGCCCTGGGAATGGTGGAAACAAAAGGGCTTATCAGCCTGATTGAAGCCGCCGATGCAATGTTGAAATCTGCCAACGTACAAATGGTTGGCTGGGAAAAAGTGGGTAGTGGACTGGTCACTGCATTTGTTGTCGGTGACGTCGCTGCTGTCAAAGCTGCCGTCGATGCCGGTGCTGCTTCTGCCAGCAAAGTAGGCGAAGTTGTCAGCGTTCAAGTGATTCCACGTCCTCACGAAGAACTTGCCAGCATTCTGCCAAATAAAACTGCTGCCAAGAAATAACATAACGGGTTACCAACATTGACGGCTGAAACTCCTGAATCCGATCGTATCGATGATGAAAACCAGTTGACGTTCAACTGGTATGAGTCAGCAGGTCCTTCAGCCAAACCCATCACAACTAAATATAAAGAGGACAAAATGAGTTCTGAAGCCATTGGTCTTATTGAAACAAAAGGTTTGGTTGCTCAAATTGAAGCATCCGATGCCATGCTGAAAGCTGCCAACGTGACTCTGGTTGACCAGATTCAAATTGGTGGTGCTTTCGTGACAACAGTCATACAAGGAGATATCGGATCGGTTCGTGCTGCGGTTGACGCTGGTGCTGCCTCTGCTTCTCAAGTAGGAGAACTGGTTGGCGCCCACGTGATAGCACGTCCTGCCGAAAGTTTATTGTCACACTTTATTTAATCAAACGTACTGTTGGTTCTTCCCGGGATTCATAAATTGTGATGATCGGGGAACAGGATGTTGAAACACCAGTCTTTTGTCACAGAATGGATTCCTGCAATGAAAGTTCTAGTTGCTAATTTAGGTTCAACCAGTTTCAAGTATCGCCTGTTCGATATGCCCGCTGAAGTGCAACTTGCACGCGGTGGCATTGATCGTATCGGTGAAGAACAAAGCAATTGCTTTGTGGAAATTGGTTCGCATCGGGAAGAAAACACAGACCATGTGCCCGACCATGCAGCCGCCGTCAACTTGTGTCTGTCTCAATTGACCAACGCCGAATGGGGTTGTCTCAGTTCAGCCGACGAAGTCGCGGGAATTGGCTTTAAAGCAGTCTTTGCTGGAAACTTAAGTGGCGTGCGTCTGGTAGACGAAGAATTACTGACCAAGATGGAGGCGTTAGCAGATATTGCTCCTGCTCACAATCCTCCGTATGCCCGAGCGATGCGACAACTGCGTCAGGCGTTTCCTGAAATCCCGTTGGTTGCTGCATTGGAAACGGCGTTCCATGAAACCATCCCTGCAGAAAATCGTACCTATGCCATTCCACATCATTGGCAGGAAGAATACGAAGTTCAACGTTGGGGCTTTCATGGTGCCAGTCACCGTTATATCGGCACTCGTATGGCCGAGTTGACTGGCAGAGATGACCTGCGGTTAATCTCTTGCCACTTGGGAGGAAGTAGTTCGTTGTGTGCCATGCGAGGTGGTGTCTCACAAGCCAACAGTCTGGGAATGAGTCCCCAAACAGGATTGCCTCATAATAATCGTGTGGGTGATTTTGATCCGTTTGCTCTACCGGTTCTAATCAAAGCCACCGGGAAGCCCCTGGCGGAACTTTTAGAAGACCTGTCGAGCAAAGGAGGCTTGTTAGGAATGAGTGGATTGAGTGGTGACTGTCGCGATCTGGAAGAAGCGGCAGCCAACGGTCATTCCAGAGCAGAGTTAGCACTCAGTGTGTTCCACTCTGCCATCCGACATTACCTGGGAGCTTACCTGACGGTGCTTGGTGGCGCTGATGCGATTGTTTTCACGGGTGGAATCGGTGAAAACAGCGTGAGTTTACGAGAGAAAGTATGTGCCAATCTGGAATGGGCGGGAATTCGTCTGGATGCTGAAAAGAATAAATCAGCCTCAGATGAAACGGCCATTCAGGCAGATGACAGTAACGTACAAATCTGGGTGGTACCGACGAATGAGGAGATTGTCGTCGGACGACAAACAGTGGAAGTCATCGAAGGGCGTTCGTAACGCCTGAGAGGACTGCCATCCTTTTAGGATTTTGAGGAGTTGGTTCGATGTTTATAGGACGAATTACCGGTAGCATCGTTTCGTCGCAGAAAGTTGAGACAATGGTAGGACAGTCGCTGTTCATTGTCGAACCGTTGCGGGTTAACGAAAAAGACCAAAGCGATCTGACTCCAACGGGACGCTCGTTTGTCGTTGTGGACACAGTCGGAGCAGGGCAGGGTGAAGTCGTACTGTGTGTGCAAGGGTCATCGGCTCGCTTCACACCAGAGACGAAAACACTGCCCATCGATGCCGCCATTGTTGGCATTGTTGATCAAGTCCACATTGGTGCGAATGAAATTTTTAACTCAAAAGAGAAATAAAACGATCTGAATCGGAAGCATTCCATGTCCAGCCAGTTACCACAAGCCAATTTGCAGCAAATGCGCATGACCATGATGGTCATCTGGATTGCGCTCATCATGGGTGTGGTTACATTTGGAATTGTGGTCATTATGATTGGCCTCAAAGGGGCTCCCGGCGACGATTTACCGGTCATCACGTACGGAGGGATAGGCATAGCAGCATTGATGCTGGTCCTCAGATTTTTTGTACCAGACATGATGGCCCGTAACCAGTTTAAACAAGCCATGCAAACTGCCAAAGCAGAAGGCAACGAAGATGAAGAAGAGATGCTGGGAAAATTCTACCAGATATTCTTAACGCGTCTAATAATTGGAATGGCGTTACTGGAAGGTGCCGCCTTTCTCAATCTTGTCGCCGTAATGGCAGAAAACCAGCCACTGGGCTTTGTGCCGGTTGCCATTTTATTACTGGCAATGATTGCCTCAGTACCAACGAAATCAAAACTCGACGGATGGATTCGCAACCAGATGGAAAACTATAACCTGGAAAACCAAAACTGAAATTTTAATAACTGAGACAGTCGTCTTGAGTTTTCAAGCTCAAAACTGATCTGCTCCGGGAGAAACCTATTATGCAGGCGACAGAAGATGCCATTCGAAGTGTCGTACAGGAAGTGTTATCACAACTCAACAATCGAGGCGGTTACGGTTCCGCTTCGCCCGCAGCGCATCAAAATGGTGACTGGGGTGTCTTCAATTGCGTTGACCAGGCTGTCGCCGCGGCAACCGAAGGACAAAAACAACTGTTAAATGCCTCTCTGGAAGACCGGGCCAAGGCACTCGAAATTGTGCGTCAGATTTGTGACACCCAGGCCGATGAATTGGGTCGTCTCGAACTCGAAGAGACAAAAATTGGTCGCCTGGATCATAAGATCGAAAAACTACACCTCATCAAAGACATTCCCGGCATGGAATTTATGAAGACCGAATCCGTTTCCGGCGATAACGGAGTCAGTCTGACGGAGTTCGCTCCCTTTGGTGTAATTGGTGCGATTACTCCTGTCACGCATTCCTTGCCAACTCTGGCCTGTAACTTTATCAATATGGTTGCTTCAGGTAATACGCTGGTTGTGAATCCACACCCGGGCGGAGCAAAAATTGCCTGTGAAGGGGTCCGACGTTTTAATAAGGCCATCTACCAGGCAACCGGTTTGCAAAATCTGGTCACGATCCTGGAAAATCCAACACTGGAAACGGCAGATGAAATCTTTAACCATCGGGGAATTCCACTCTTATGTGTAACCGGTGGTCCGGGAGTGGCTCGTGCTGCTTTGGGTGCCAAGAAGCGAGCGATTGTTGCCGGACCTGGTAACCCACCTGTTGTTGTTGACGAAACAGCAGATCTCGACAATGCTGCGAAATCGATCATCATTGGAGCCGCCTACGATAACAATTTACTTTGCATCGGCGAAAAAGAAGTCTTTGCTGTTGAGAGCATCTTTAACGAGTTGATGTCTGCCATGGGACGGCATGGTGGCTATCAACTCAATTCCCAGCAGGTCGCGCAACTTACTGCTCTGGCATTCTCGCCTCCGAAAGAACCAGGAGGGCACGCTGTTCTCAATCGTGATCTGATTGGGAAAGACGCCTCGGTCTTGGCCGGCATGATTGGCGTTAGTGTTCCAGCAGGAACAGAGCTTCTTTACGGCGAAACTGACACGAACAACCCATTCGTACCGGAAGAGCAAATGATGCCTTTCGTACCATTCGTTCGCTGCCGCAACGCAGACCACGGAATTGAACTGGCCAAAGAATTCGAGCACGGGTTCCGACACACCAGTATGATCCATTCACGAAACATTGAAGTGATTACGAAGATGGGCCGCATCATGGACACTACACTGTTTGTCCAGAACGGTCCTTGTGGAGCCGCTTTAGGTAACGGGGGAGAAGGATATGCTTCATTCAGCATTGCCACTCCCACCGGTGAAGGGGTTACAAACCCACTAACATTCACTCGTTTCCGACGTTCCACCACAGTGGGACACTTACGAATTATTTAATTGAGCAACGTTAGCAGAATCGAAATTCTGTTAATCAAAATCAAAACGATCTCAGGAATTAAAATCTTATGTTGACAGGTCGAGTGATCGGACGAGCAACCGCAACATCCAAACATCCCAGTTTGGATGGATGGCGCTTATTGCTGGTTCAAACTCTCGACATTAAAGGCAACGCGGAGGGTTTTCCTGAGTTGGTAATCGATGAACTGGGGTGCGGCAAAGGAGATACCGTACTGCTGACCTCTGATGGGGCTGCTGTCAGAGAGATGGTGGGCGTGAAGAACACCCCCATTCGCTGGGCGACTCTGGGTGTCATCGATCGTTAATGAAAAATTTAAGAATAGAGTTAATTTGAAACTGATGCAGTTTTCTGAAGAGTTGGTTAATCAGGTTGTCGACAATGTTTTGTCGGTCCTTTCCCAGCAGGGCAATGACAGGCAAGCAACGGGAAATGTACCACCTGTTTCCATAGCTGACTCTTCAATTGTTTTGACCGAGAAAGTCATCACTGCAGATTTATTAGCAGAAAAGACAAAAGGACAAACTGCCATTGGTATTGCAGCAGGATCACTTTTGACTCCTTCTGCGAAAGATTATCTGCGCGAGTTTCAAGTGAGTGTCCATCGTCCCACATCGGTCGTGTCTCCCTCAAAAGGGCAGGGCGCACCATGGCGGGCCATTGTGCTCTCTCATTCAGCTGTCGTTGAGAATGCACTGGCAAAAATCGAACAACAGACCAATTCACGTTGGTCACAGGAGTTGAGTTCTTCACTGGAAGAAGCCGTTAAAGAGACAATCAGCAGTATTTGTCGAGCCGATGCAACAGGCGTGGTTCTGTTTGCCGAAGCCGCAGAGAAAGCAGCCTGTCTGGCGAATCGAAATCAGAAAATTCGAGCAGCCGCCGTTCAGGATGTAAACCATTTACGAACCGTCATCACGCAAATGAGCCCAAATCTGATTTGTGTGAATCCAGAACAGAAATCGTTTATCGAGCTGAGAAATTTAGTTAAGACGTTTGTCAACGCAGGCAATCCCACTGAGGGAAGTTAACCTGCTAAAGGAAATGAACCATGAAAATCGCAGAAGTGATCGGAAAAGTGACGCTTTCACGCAAGCATCCCAGTCTGGACGGTGCCCGATGGCTGATTGCGACTCCTTTAAAGACAGATGAACTCAACTCAAATAAGAAAAAGAAAACAGAACCTTTTGTTATTTACGATGAGTTAGGGGCTTCCTCTGGCAGCCAGATTGCTGTGAGCGAAGGTGCAGAAGCATCGGCTCCTTTTCATCCTGATGTAAAACCGATTGACGCATATGTGTCAGCGATTTTGGATCAGATCGAAGTTTATTAATCGAATCACTATTACTGAAACACAAATTTTTTATTTAACGTTTGGAGTTGAGACAATGTCAAATCAATGGAACAGTGGAATTCACGACCGAAACCTGAAAGAAGAAATCTGCGAAATCGGACGTCGCGTTTATAATAAAGGATTTGCTGCAGCCAATGATGGAAACATCTCCATACGTGTCGGAGAAAATGAAGTCCTCTGTTCGCCGACCATGATCTGCAAAGGCTTCATGAAACCGGAAGATATTTGTGCCGTCGATTTAGATGGAAACCAAATTGCCGGAACACGTAAGCGAACCAGCGAAATTCTGTTACACCTGGCAATCATGAAAGAACGCCCTGACGTCAAAGCCGTTGTGCACTGCCACCCACCTCACGCGACTGCGTTTGCTGTTGCTCGTGAACCGATTCCACAATGTGTACTTCCCGAAGTCGAAGTCTTCATGGGTGAAGTTCCGATGGCGCCTTACGAAACACCCGGCGGTCAGAAATTTGCCGACACAGTTGTACCGTTCCTCAAAGGGGGCACGAACACAATTATTCTGACCGGACACGGAACCGTCACCTTTGGTAAATCTCTGGAAGATGCTTACTGGAAAACCGAAATTCTGGATGCTTACTGTAAGATCTTACTCTTGTCCAAGCAAATGGGACGCATCAATTACTTTACCGAAACAGAAACCCGTGAACTGCTTGAACTCAAGCAGAAACTCGGATTCGATGATCCTCGTTTCCACGTTGAAGACTGCGACTTGTGTGGTAACAGTGCGTTTCGCGATGGATACAAAGAGGGAATCCCACAGCAAACGGCATTCGAGCCTGCCCCCAGCTATCCGGGATACTTGCAGAAACCATCTACACAACCGACTCCCACTAATAATGGCAACCACTCTGAGCAACTGGTCAAAGCGATTACAGAGCAGGTCATGTCTGCACTGGGACAATAATCTTATTTAAACTACTCTGTGATAGAACTCACATCACATAATCATAAAGAAAAGAATCGATCATGAATGTAAGTATTATTGGCGGCGGCGGTCTCGTTGGCTCCTGTGCCGCCTTCGCATTACAGGCCGGTGGTATCGTTCGAGAAATCGCATTAGTTGACGTGAATCAGGATCTGGTAGAAGGTCAGGCACTCGACTTATTGCATGGTAGTTCCTTAACCGCCGATCAGAAAATTTATGCCGGTGGTACTGAGCTTGTAAAAGACAGTGACGTGATCGTGATCACCGCTGGTTTACGTCGCAAGCCTGATGAAAGCCGTCTCGATTTGATCAACCGAAACGTCGAATTGTTCAAAAACATTCTGGCTGACGTCAAACGTGTGGGGACGAAACCGGGAGCGATTGTCTTTGTTGTATCAAATCCAGTTGATGTTCTGACTTATCTGGCCATGAAAGAACTGGGACTGCCACCTCAACAGGTGATTGGCCTCGGAACGGTTTTAGATACAACCCGACTACGCAGCATGTTGGCTGCACGTCTGGATGTTCCTCCGACTCAGGTTTCCACTCTGATTCTTGGCGAACACGGTGACAGCATGGTTCCCATCTGGTCAGCCGCTCAAGTGGGTGGATTACCCCTGGATAAATTCCCTGGAGCTAACCCTGCTCTGATTGCCGAAGTCGAAAAGAAAACACGGGGTAGTGGAGCGGAAGTCATTAAGAAAAAAGGGGGAGCCGGGTTTGCGGTTGGCGTCAGCATCGCTGATGTCGTGCATTGCATTGCCCTTGATCAACGCCGCATTCTGCCTGTTTCTTCACTTCAGGATGGCGCCTTTGGTCTCAGAGATGTCTGTATTTCCGTCCCCACAGTAATGGGACGCTCCGGAGTTGTACAACACTTGGAGATTGAACTTTGGCCGAAAGAACAAATGGCCCTCACTCAGTCTGGGAAAGTGTTGAGAGAAACCGTTGATAAAGTTCTCGGCTGATCAACAACTCGTCTATGATTCTTAAATCCTGATTGCGTTCCCATTAAAGCTACGTTTTGACATTGAAATGATTGTCTGATGGAAAAATCACTTGATCGAAAACTTCAATCGATTCACGCTGATCCCAGCGGCTCGAAAGAGTTTATCATCGCGGATGCCAAAGATGCTGATATGGCGTTTGGCATCGGTGCACCCGGCTTGTCTCCAGAGCGGCATGATCAGGAACTCAAATACAAAACGCTGGCGGAATATCGACAACAGATTCGTGAAGTGATTCAGCAGGAAGTAGTGGACATCGTTTTGATGTCTGCCAGTACCAGCGAAAAGTTGACGATTGACGAACGTTTATTTGATAATTCACCCATCACACCCGCGGCACGTGCCAATGATACCACTGATGTGCATGTACCTCGTGGTGGAAAACTACATATCCCGCCTGCTAAGCCGTTCCGTTCCGCCAGTCTGGACCACATTCAATGCGGGCACCTGGACTGTAAACCGGAAGAGCGAGCCTACGGGGCTGACCTCGGATTATACTCTGTCACCTTCAACAATAATCTTGAAGAAGATCTGGCTACAATTGAACGTTATAAAGAATTTCGTGAAGAAGCCGAGCGTAAAAAATTCCGTCACTTCCTGGAAATCTTTGACCCTAATATTAGTAACGCAGTCGCGGCTGATGTCGCCCCTGGGTTTATCAATGACTTGATTGCCCGGACCCTGGCAGGTGTTGCCTCTGCAGGACGTCCTGTCTTTCTTAAAATGGTGTATCATGGTCCACAGGCCATGGAAGAACTGGTGGCCTACGATCCGCATCTGATTGTAGGAATTCTGGGAGGCTCGGCGGGCACAACTTTAGACGCGTTCCAACTCATCCACGACGCCCAGAAATATGGCGGGCGTGTTGCGTTATTTGGTCGAAAGATCAACCAGGCTGAGCACCAATTGGCATTCATCCAGTTCTTACGTTACCTGGTTGAAGGTAAAATCCAACCGGTTGAAGCCGTCAAAGCCTATCATGGCGTGCTGCAAGAACTAGGTATCAAGCCGACACGCAGCTTAGATGTCGATCTGACCTACCAGACCGCCGTGATGAGCTATGGTGGAGAAGATAGCAAAACCTTTAGCTTTCCAGCACAAAAGAAGAATGGCAAACCCGCTGCAAACTCTTCCCGCAAAACGGGTCAGACAAAGTCAGCAGAAACTGCAAATGAACCGCCCAACTTTGCTGCTATGACTTCTGAACAGCGGTTGGCCTATCACCGAGATCGTCTGAATCGCGTATTTGGCGAGTAAGATCTCCTGCCTTGTGTATTGAGACATCATATCAAGCAGCTTAGAATACTCTTTGTATTTTCGCTGCACTCTGATTCGTCTACACAAGGTCCATCACTTGAGCCGTTCCTCGAAAAAGAAAACCAAGTGGGTTCGACCTGAAAAGTCTTCTCCCCCCAGTGCCTCTTTGTTTGCCGGCGTTGTTTTAGTCTCTGCTGTCGGTTTGACATGGATCTTCTGGCAAGGGCTCTGGGCAGGCGGTGGTTTGATTGGCGGGGATCTCTATACCTATTTCTTTCCACAAAAAACCTTCTTTGCCGACCGCTTGCAGGCCGGCGAATTCCCGCTCTGGAATTCGAATATCGGACATGGTTTCCCGTTAGTCGCAGAGAGCCAGACAGGGGCGTTTTACCCGTTCAATTATTTCGCCTACCGTTTTTTGCCCGTCAACACTGCTTACAATTTCGTCCAGATTCTACATTACATCCTGGCGTTTGTATTTACGGGACTCTATGTGAAACGTCTGGGATATTCGCTCATCGCGGCTTTGTTTGCAGGCCTTGTATATACTTATGGCTGGTTTCCCTCACGTATCTGCCTGGAATGGGCCATCATCGGAGGGGCCTGGCTGCCTTTAACACTGTGGTGTGTGGAATCATTTTTTCAAACGCGTTATTGGCGCTACCCGATTCTGCTCTGCTTCGCTTTAGCAATGCAGATCTTGCCGGGGCACTTCAATCTCGCATTCATCACACAGTTGATGTTACTCTTTTATATCCCGGCGCGTATCTGGTTCAGTCGCGATGAAACGACCGAACAACTAAAACCGTATCGCCGTCGGACAATCATCTTACTACTACTTGCTTTTATATCAGCATACGCTCTATCGGCTGTGCAACTGGGGCCAACCTGGGAGCTAAAACAATTAAGCCAACGCGCGGAAGTCGGTGAACGATCGCATCAACCCGGTTATGGGCATATTCCTGCCTGGTACTTTTCACAGATTGTTGCGCCCTGGGCCTGGTATCCCTATGAAGTCAATCTTGATGCGGGGTTGGCGCCGGGTACTGATGCGACCAATCAAGTGGAAGCACACCTTTATTTCGGAATCGCAGCAGTGATTCTGATCGTGATCGGAACGTGGCTACGCGCATGGACTGGAGACCCCAGGCTGGTTTTGCTGGCCATCATCGGACTATTGGCTATGCTCTATACACCCGGCTGGTTCCTGCCAATCACAAAACATTTACCCGGTTTCAGTTTCTTTACCGGCCCGGGACGATATGGAATTGTAACGACGTTCGCCGTGGCCGTGATTGCAGGGGTCAGTCTGGAACGATTGACGGCAAACTGGAATACCAACCTCAAATTCCTGACCGTTGCCATTGTTTGTCTATTTACCATCGCTGATCTCTGGGTTGTCAGTCGTTATGTCACTTATGCTGCCATCATTCCCAATCCACCCATTAATCAGATTGAGCAGAGCGAGCTGAAAAAAATCTGTGAGAAGTATGGTGAACCCGTGCGTTTGTTTGCCCCTGGTGCCAACTTACCCACCTTGATCAGCGTTGCTTCGACACCCGTTTATCTGGGGATTGGTCCTGAACAATATTTCGATCCCCAAACTGCGATGCCAGAACCACTCCCTTTCAAAAAAGAAGACCGACCAACAGCCGATCAGATAGAATGGTTGCAGAAAGCAGGAGTCACACATATTCTCAGTCAGCACCCGCTAGATCTCAATTTATGGCCGGTCAAGCCCGTCTGGAGTGACTTCGACAAAGTCATCAATCCCGCCTGGGGTCGCTTTAAAGAACCACTCTATTTTTATGAGTTACAGGGTAGCCGTGGTCGAATCGCCTGGACTAAACCGAAAGCAGGTCAGTCAGCAAGTATTTCAACATACCGGGCGAATGAAGTGATCATCGAAGCGGAAACTCCCACTGAGGATACCTTGATCTTAACGGATCTCTATTATCCCGGCTGGAAAGTATATGTCGATGGTCAGCCTGCAGAAGTTGTGTTGATTGATGGCATGTATCGCGGCGTCAAAGTTCCTGCTGGAAAACATCAGGTCATCTGGAATTATCAATCGGGGTATTTCTTGATTGCAGGGATCATCAGTTGTGTGACTCTACTGATTCTATTGATGATTGCCCACTTCCGGTTCTGGCATCCTCTGTTACTTCAAATGAAAAACAGGACTATGGAAGTAAAACCTGATTGAGTTGAGATCGCGATAGATAAAAGGAGAACCGCGGTCAAGAAACAGTATCAGACTAAGTGGAAATAAACTCGACGTTTGAGCCAGTGCCTTCAAAATTGTGGCTGTCTGAATAATTTTCGTCTGCTTCTTTCTCACCTTCCAAATTTTCGTTGGACTCAACTTCGTTCATACTTACATTCTCGCCACTCTCGGAAATTGCTACCGGAAATTGTTGCGAAATGTCGATGTCTTTAGATGGCTTCTTGAAGTGTTGTACTGAAGGTGCTTTCGTGGGTGCATCATCACCATTTTTTTCACTATCAGCGGCATCATTTTTCTGGACGTCTGCGCCAATATTCTCGAGACGATATGTTACGTTGCCAATCTTCAACTCATCACTTAGTT
Source organism: Gimesia aquarii (assembly GCF_007748195.1). Lineage (NCBI taxonomy): Bacteria > Pseudomonadati > Planctomycetota > Planctomycetia > Planctomycetales > Planctomycetaceae > Gimesia > Gimesia aquarii. Next base: position 1,339,253 of record NZ_CP037920.1, on the reverse strand, counting down.
TAAGCCACGCCTGCTGGTTTACTTTTTCTCCATTGACGTAAACCCCATTCATGCTTCCTAAATCACGAATTACAGGACGGTCATTCACAATCGCCAAGCAACAGTGTTTTCGAGAAATCTTGGGGCTATCAGAGATGACGATATCACAGTCTGGATGACGCCCAACGAGAATGATCGCCTTGTCGAGAACAATCGGGCGACCTTGATTTACGGGGACTAAACAGACTGCCATGGAGAACTCCAATGAGATGCTTTAATAAACTCAACGGACTTAAATTATACCCGTTGTGTTGAACCAAGTAAAAGAAAAAAGTTGCAGGCCTTACAAGACTTAATGAAATCGGGGCGCTCTCATTCTGAGTCTCACGAGAATTTATAAATCGTGAGTACTTATAAGTATCGGCTATTTATAGATATGCACAAGATAAAGTCCTGTTGGATCTCACATTTACAGGGAGAATACTCACAAAATTAATATCACCAATTGTAATTCAGACCAAGCACTTAGAATCCTTGTAATTGATATCTTCGATAAAAAACATACGATAGTATATTATGTATATCTGCTCTGAAGAGGTCTTTTTAGAGATCACAAGTCACTCAATGCCTGAACGAGAGAGGACATTTTGAAATGAAAAAACAACTTGCTCTGATCGTATTCTTTGCTACCAGTATCATCTTTGCGAATACCGTCTCTGCTGCGGATCAAGAAAAGAAAGCAGTACGTAATGCAGCAAAGCAATTCTATGCTGCCCTCAATCAGATGTTTACCGGAGACTTAGATCTTATGAAAAACGTATGGTCACACAAAGAGGATGTCACCTACATGGGACCTGATGGAGGCTTTCATCACGGCTGGAAACATGTCATAGCAGACTGGGAAAAACAAGCCGCGATGAAATTGGGGGGAACAGTCGAGCCCCAGGAAATGCGAATCACTGTGGGGCCTGAACTGGCAATTGTGAGCAACTATGAAATCGGTAAAAACAAAGGACCAGAAGGACAGATACGAAACGTGAAAATTCGCGCGACAAGTTTGTTTCGTAAAGAGAACGGCAAATGGAAAATGATCGGACATCACACCGACCTGCTGCCATTTTTAATGAAAAAACCTCGAAGTTAAAGCAGTTGACGCGCTTTGATATCCAGGTAGCGACTGATGAGATTGACCGATAGATTTTCGGGTAATGTATCGAGCACCAGTAAACCAGACTGTTGCAGTGCCGCGATCTGAGAGGATTGTGTCGAGACGATCTCGGCGGCTGCCGCAATTTGGAATGCTTCTCGGTCTGTCTCTGGAATGGAATACATGCGCTCCTGCAAAGGAACATTTCTTAAAAAAGCCCCAAGTACCAGATGAGGCCAGCGCATAAGTCGAATCGCATCACCCAGATGACTCATGTGAACTTCATCAAGTGCGTGTGTCAGTACCACAACCAGCGAACGCTTACGGTAGCGCACTTGGAGTTGCTCTGCCATCAGTTGATAATCTGAAGCTTCATAGATTGGCTCCAGGTCGTAAACCTGCCTGATCAGCTTCTGAATCGAACCAGCGCCTCTGATTGGAGGAACCCAACGTTCGACCTTATTGGAACAGGCCAAAAGTGAAACGGAGTCTCCTTGTCGAAGTGCCACATAACTCAACAGAATAGCAGCGTTTAAGGCGCGATCAAAGTGTGTTACACCTTCATCAGCATTACACATTGATCGGCCACAGTCGAGCAAAAAAATGATGTTCTGATTTTTTTCAACGACATATTCACGACTTATTAATTGCTGATGGCGCGAGGTCGCTTTCCAATCAATGCTACGAAATTCATCTTCTCGACGGTATTCCCGCAGACGGTCAAAATCGGTGCCTCTGCCTCTTAAACGTGAAAGTTTCACTCCTGCTGCCGCCAATCGATTGCGGCGGGCTAATAGCTCAACACCATGCACTGATTTGATATCCGGATAGATGCGGACGTTCTGATGAATATCCCGCTCGTCATAAATCGTCCATAGTTTCAGTCGGCTTTTCATTTGCAGAAAAACGCGACGAAACCGATTGTTGCCTCTGTGATGCGGTTCCACATGATAGATACTGTATTGATGCTTATTCGGAAACAGTTCGATTTCAAATGGCAGATCAGTGTAATGACAGGGAGTCGGCGGCTCATCGTGTACATTAATCTTCAAGGGAACCGAGCCTCGATTCGTAAACCAGAGCTTCACACTGTTAGCCGTTCCAACACTAAGCACTTCATTGACATCACGATGAACTTCAATTGCCAGTAATGAAGGCGTGATGACCAGGTCGACCAATGCCAGCAGGAATGCTCCCAGACAAATCAAAATGCCCACTTGCTCTGCCATAGGCCAGACGGTTGCCAGTGCAAACGGGATGATGGCAGTCGCAAACAAAAACAAAAGTGAAAGACGTGGCATCATTGGCGAGGGGCCTCGACACTCTCCAGAATTTCCCGGATAACATCATCGACATCAATGCCCTCAATTTCCGCTTCGGGATGCAGACGAATTCGATGGCGAATCACAGGTAACGACAGCTCTTTGACATCATCGGGAACAACAAAATCTCGTCCCCGGCACGCAGCCAACACACGTGTTCCAATCAGCAGGTTCACACTGGCACGTGGACTGGCTCCCACTTCAATTGTATGCCAGCCTCTCGTACGCGAGACAATTGATGTGATGTATTGAATGATCGAAGGCTCTACAATAATTTCTGTCGCACGTTTCTGTATGGCCAAAATTGTTTCCATGTTAAGAACTGGCTCGATACCAAAACTATCGAGATTGCGATTATCTTTACCGCTAGCATACAAATTAAGGATCTCGTTTTCCTGGTCCTGTGTCGGATAGTCCACGATGAGTTTGAACATGAACCGGTCCAGTTGTGCCTCCGGCAGGGGATACGTTCCTTCCTGTTCCAAAGGATTCTGAGTGGCAATCGTCAGAAAAGGACGTTCCAACTGATATGTATTTCCATCGACGGATACCTGCCGTTCCTGCATCGCTTCCAGAAGCGCAGACTGTGTTTTGGCAGGAGCGCGATTGACTTCATCTGCCAGAAGCAGATTGGTAAACAAGGGCCCCTGGTTGAACGTGAAAGTTTTCTCATGCATGTCGTACACGGAATGCCCGGTAATATCCGAAGGCATTAAATCAGGTGTGAACTGAATACGTTTAAACTGACAAGATAAAGCACGACTGAGGGCGTTCACGAGGAGAGTTTTACCAAGTCCGGGGACACCCTCGATCAGTACATTTCCTTCACAAAATAAGGCAATCAAAACTCCTTCCACCAAATCTTCCTGACCCATGAGCGCTTTTCCCACTTCGGTCAGTGAGCGATGATAGTAATCTTCGATTTGAGAAACATCCATGAATGAACCGTAGCCCTGACTGTCTATCTGAAGTAAGTAAAATCAAAAGCGATCTAGAAAACCGCTAATCCGGAATCGGCGTCTAATGACGCCGTTTATTCTAAATCTAATCCGGTTCCAATTTCGAGTATTAGAGTCGATAACTGTCAGGTTTTTTGAAATTGAACTCGCCTGAGAGAACAGTGTACGTAAAAAAAGACCTCCATTCGCATGGAGGCCTGATGTGTATCTTTATTTTGACAAGCTGTATTAAGCAAACTCAGGACGTCTTCGACCCAACTGTTCTTTCAAGCGGTTGACAATGCTGGAATGCATTTGACTGACACGAGATTCAGAGAGCCCCAAAGTGCTGCCAATCTCTTTCATCGTCAATTCTTCATAGTAATAAAGGATGATTATCAAACGTTCGTTTCGGTTCAACCCTTTGGTGACCAAACGCATTAGATCTCGTTTCTGGATACTTTTAGTAGGATCTTCGCCCTTCGCATCCTGGAGAATATCCACTTCACGGACATCTTTGTAGCTGTCGGTTTCATACCATTTTTTATTCAAGCTTACCAGACCGACGGCGTTCGCTTCATTTTTGAGTTTGTCGAACTCTTTGCGCGACAATTGCATTTTCCCTGCAATTTCTTCATCTGCCGGGGGACGACCATGTTCTGCTTCAGCCGCTTTTCGAGCCGCTTCCAGCTTACTGGCTTTACTCCGAACCAGACGAGGCACCCAGTCCATCGTACGCAATTCGTCTAACATTGCACCACGGATTCGAGGCACGCAGTAAGTTTCAAACTTGACTCCTCGTTCCAGATCGAATGCATTAATCGCATCCATCAATCCAAACACACCAGCCGAAATCAAGTCGTTCAAATCTACCCCTTCAGGCAGCTTGGCCCATACTCGCTCTGCATTATAACGAACTAAGGGAACATATTGCTCGATTAGCCTATTACGCAACTCCTGGTTGGATTGATCCTGCTTGAATACCTTCCAGATTTCTGCGATTTCTTCACTGGCTTTGATGGCCATTTACTCCTCCGTGATCAACTTACAGTCTTTTCAAACTATTCAAATGAAAAGCATAATTGCTAAAAATTTTAATATTTAATCAAGATTGTTTTTCCATTTTTCAAAACTCGCTCGTGATGATTCTTCAACCAAACGAGTGGCGACTTCTCCTAACATCAGACCAAGACAAAAAAATATGACTGCAGCCAAAAATGCGGATTGAATCGCACTAATAAAATCAGCATGAGAGAAAATCCCTCTGACTGATTCAGTCGCAAAAGCGATTAGCGATAATCGAAATGCATAATGCAGGGCCACAGAATCATCCCAGATAGTGTTTGAAAAAGCTTTCCAATCGAAGTTTCACTTCACTCTGAAGAGACCTTCGCTTCTCTATCTTTTGATATCGGCTCCCTGCTTCAGAATATTTAACCTTTCTCCTACAATTTAATTAATCGTTAAAAACTAACATTTCATTTTGCACTCTACGTAAATCGAACCGTGTGGTAGAGCCCTAACTATAGGATCTACCAGTAGTTGAATTACCGCTCATCAGACGAAACGTCTAACGGCAGATAGAAAATGAATTGTTAAGGTATTAGTAAGTGATGTGACTCAGGAATGGAGAATAAAAGAAAACATGAGAGATGAGAGAGACTGTTTTCTGCTTATTCTGTCTTTGTTTCCTGAGAATTATGCGGCTTCACCAAGCAAGCGCCTCCAAAGCCGCGGAAAGTAAGACTCTTGTTTGCATTTATGTTCTTTTGTTTTATTCTGATCGATTAAATGTTGGGACAATCGATTGATTGCTTCTGCTGCAGGACAACCTGGATGGCTTAACATAAACGGGTCCCGATCGTAGACAGACTGGACAACATTCATGTCATGGGGAATCTGACCTGCCAGACTTAAACCAGCATGTAAAAATAGTTCGGTTGTTTTCTTTAATTGTAGGAATACGTTTTCAGCCTGGTCAGCAGAAGTGCATTGATTGATGAGGGCTTGTATTTCCAGTGACTCAATTGTGGATAATGATTTGATCGTAGCATAAGCATCGGCAATCGCCGTTGGCTCAGGAGTTGTTACAATCAACACATCATCGGCAGAAATGACAAACTCTCTAATACTCCGATGAATACCCGTCCCATTATCTAAAATCAAATAATCGTGTGTGGCCTCAAGTTCCTGCATTTGTCCCAGTACATCTTTGCGAACTGCTTCTGAACAATCCGCGAGATCTGTTAGTCCACTGGCCCCTGTTACCACACTGATTCCTAATGGGCCTTGTAATTGAATTTCTTTGAGAGAACGCGCTCCACTCACAACATGAGACAGATTCCAATAACCGTTTAATCGACAAAGTAAATCAATATTACCCAATGCCAGATTCACGTCCATCAGACAAACTGATGCTCCGGACTGAGCCAATGCTAATGCCAGATTCAAGGAAGTAATTGATTTACCAACGCCTCCTTTTCCGCTGCAAACCGCAATCGTACGACAATCACTGGTTTTCACATTCTCAATGATCCCCGGTTGTCGTTTATCCATTAAATCGCGCAGAACATTCGCCTGATCTCCTCGCGATACGAAAGGTTGTCGCTGCACTGCAGTTGACGGGACAGTGGAACTTATTTCAGCATGATTCAAATTGAACTCGTTGACGGTTGGAGCCATCTGACTCACCTTCTATCTTAAACGCATGTTGAATAACTGTTAAAAATGATTTGTTGTCGAACTTCTAAAAACCGAATCCGAAAAGTCTGCACCTCATAACAACCGATCTTCTCCCAAAATTAAACGTGCCATTCGGGCAGCATTCGCGGGCTCAATATCATCGGGCACATCCTGTCCTGTCGTCAGATATCGAATCGGTAGTTTTGTATTCTGGCTTAGTGTAAGGAGACCGCCCATCACAGGGGCTTCATCGAGCTTGGTCAGAATCATTGACGTGGGATTGGCAACTTGAAATCGTTTGGCAATGGCTTCCAGGCTTCTGAGACTCGAGGTCATACTCATTACCAGTGACACTTCATCGATAGGTACTTCACGAAATAATTGTTCCAGCTCTTGAATTTTAAGATCATCACTGGGACTTCTCCCTGCTGTATCTACAAGAACCAGATCCAAGCCAACCATTTCATCCAAAGCTTGCTGCATCTCTTGAGGATTGCTGACCACTTTCATCGGAAGATCAATAATCTCAGCGTATGTACGTAACTGTTCGACGGCAGCGATCCGATAGGTATCTACGGTCACGAGCCCCATCTTGATATTGTCGCGTAACCGAAAATTAGCAGCCAGTTTGGCAATCGTCGTTGTTTTGCCGACTCCCGTTGGTCCTACTAAGGCCACGACTTTTCGTTGACCGGAAACAGGTCGAATCGGTGGTGCACTTGCTAACTGCGATTCAATCATAGCTGCCAAAAGCGATTTACTGGCAGATACATCCTTTAATTGTTCAGGAGTCGAATTCTCTTTGAGTCTTGAAATCAATAGATGGGCAATAGTTTCATCAACTTCTGCATCAATCAGATCTGTATAAATATGAAACAGCTCAGTAGGCACATCTGTTGAGTGCTGAGAGCGGGTACGTCGATCTAATGATTCCAGCATCTCTTGAATTGCATTCAGCTTTTCTTCAAATTGTTTTGTGGGGTCGTAGGGTTCATGTTCTGTTTTTCTTTGTTGAATCTGTTCAAACTTGTTGTGAGGCGCTGGATTCTGATGAGCCCGCTGATCAAACCGCCCGCGTGGTGCAAAACTATTACGCTCATGTCGAGTATTTGGCGTTTCATTCTGGCGGACAGAGGGTGTATTCTGATAAGAGGTTTCTGGTAACGCAGCTGATTCAGAATGACTTTGTACCGGTTTCAGATTAGATGCCCGGTGTCGTACTCCAGCAGAGCGCGTCTTTTTCTGAACTGCAGAAGGTGTCCGCACATTAATACCCAGCCCAGCTGTGATTTCATACTCTTCCTTAGATTTTGACCAGGGCAGTAGACTTTTTCGCCCCGGAATCTGTTTGGTTTGCAAAATGACAGCATCACTGCCCATCTCTTGGCGAACAAGGTTCAAAGCGTCCTGCATTGATTCCGCTTTAAAAGTGCGAACATCTGACATAATTCACGTTTCCTCTACTTAACTTACCAGTACGTATCTCGTTTTATGATTATTAGACTCTAAGTCTCAGTTTTAAATTACGTTCGCTATTGTTTGTGTTATTTCTTTGTTCAAGCTGCTCCCACGGCTGCTTCTGTTTTGAGATGGCTCGCGGAAACTTGTCCGATTGCCTCAACATCGGTATCGCGGGTTACTTCATTTAAACTTAAGACTACCAGACGTGGTAATAAGGGTGCTGTGATCTGTTTCAAACCGGCTCTGATTTGTGGGTTACATAAAACAATCGGATGTCCGCCTGCTTCAACCAGAGATTCGATGTGATCGGCAATCGCCTGTGTAATCATTTCGCCTGTCTGTGGAGCTAACTTGATGACTAAACCATGTTCGTTGTAATCGATACCCGACATGAGAACATCTTCCAATTCGGGATCGAGAGTCACGACTCGCATTAACCGTTTACTATCACGGTAATGCTGGCAAATCGTACGTGCCAGGCCGTTTCGAACATACTCGGTCAGAATCATTGGTTCCTTCGTTCGATCTGCATAGTCACCTAATGATTGCAAAATCGTTTCCAGATCACGAATGGGAACGCGTTCACGTAACAAATTCGAAAGCACGTGCTGTACTTGTGAAATTTTCAAGACATCTGGAATGAGTTCTTCGACGACTTTAGGAGAGCTTTCTTTCAAATTCTCAACGAGGGCATGTACCTGCTCTCTCGTTAATAATTCACTGCTGTGTTCTCGAACGACTTCAGTGAGATGGGTGATCACAACAGCCGAAGGTTCGACCACATTATACCCCATAAGTTCCGCGCGCTCTTTCTGTCCAAACTCGATCCATTTTGCAGGTCGTCCAAACGCAGGCTCTACCGTATCGATTCCAGGAATTTCACCACTAACGGCGCCGGTATCAATGGCCAGTAACCCATCGGGATGAAGAGAACCCCAGGCAACTGCAACATCGCGAATCTTAATTTGATAATCACGTTGTCCCAGTCGGATATTATCCCGAATGCGAACCTTGGGCAGAATGAGGCCGAGTTCCTGAGCAATCTTGTGTCTAATACGAGTAACCCGGTCCAGTAAATCGCCACCTGTTGCGGGATCAGCCAACCGCAGTAATCCAACACCCAATTCCAATTCGAGGGGATCGACGAAGAGATGATCTTCCGGCTTCGGCTCCGGACGGTCTTGAGTTTGTTGTTTTTCTGCTTCGGTTTGTTTTTGTACTTCGGCGATTTCTTGTCCTTTTTTTCTCATCATGCCGGTAACCGTACATCCCGTAGCCAGTGCAATCATTGGTCCTGCTGGCAAACCTGTAAATGCCAGAGCAAACAAGAATGTGGATGCCAGAAACATCGCTTCAGGGTGCCCTGAAAATTGCTTCACAACATCACGCGGCAGGTCACTGTCGACTGAAGTACGTGTGACGATCAAACCAGCGGCCAATGAGATCAAGAATCCAGGAACCTGAGTGACAAGACCATCGCCAATCGTCAGTGTGGTAAAGACTAAGGCCGCCTTCCCCATTTCCATCCCGTGGTCAACCATACCCACATATAAACCACCAACGACATTGATGAGAATAATGATGATACTGGCAATAGAGTCACCACGGACGAACTTACTGGCACCATCCATCGCCCCATAAAAGTCCGCTTGTTCGGTGACTTCCATACGACGGGCTTTGGCTTCTTCAGAACTGATCAGTCCCGCGTTCAAATCGGCGTCGATTGCCATCTGCTTACCTGGCATACTATCCAAGGCAAAACGAGCAGCAACTTCACTGATACGAGTCGCCCCTTTGGTAATGACCATAAACTGAATGGTCACCAAAATTACAAAGAGAATTAAACCCACAACCAGATGACCTCCGGCCACGAATTGACCGAACGCTTCAATCACGCCCCCTGCGGCAGCAGTTCCATCGCTGGCACCATTCAGTAAAATAAGCCGTGTACTGGCAACATTCAGAACCAGCCGCGCTAATGTTGTACCCAGTAGAATTGCAGGAAACACGCTAAATTCGAGAGGACGTTTGACATAGATAGTCGTCAGCAAAATCACGACTGAAACGGTAATATTACACGACAACAAAAAGTCCATCACGAAGGGAGGCAATGGCGCAATGATTACCAGAACTGAACTCACTATAATTAGTGGGAAGATCAGTCCGGTATTGCGCATAAACATCCCGGCTAGACCGGTTTTGGACTCCGGTGGCATCCATGCCTCCGTGCTATCTAGTGTTGAATGTGAGTAGGAATTACAGAAATGTAGTGAAGTGAAATATTAAGATTCTGAGATGTGAGAGAGAGTGAGGCGAGTGATAATGAAATCTTTAAATTCTGTCCAGAGGATTTCTTAATATTTCGTTCAAGTTTTCTTCAGTAGCAGCCGAAACCTCCCGGTCATGCCAGCATTTTCGTCACAAGATGTGCTTCTTCGACGCCTGTTAAGCGGAAATCTAGCCCCTGGTAAAAATAGGAAAGCTCATGGTGATCGATGCCCAGCAGGTGTAATACGGTTGCGTGAAAGTCTCGGACATGAATCGTATCTTCGACCGAATAATATCCTAATTCATCAGTTTGACCTATTGTGACACCAGGCTTGGAACCACCGCCGGCAACCCACATTGAGAATGCATCGATGTGATGATCACGTCCAATCAGATCGCGGGGCTCACCTTGTGGTGTACGCCCAAATTCGCCTCCCCAGATGACCAGTGTATCTTCCAGGAGTCCACGCTGCTTCAGATCTTTCACGAGTGCGGCAGACGCCTGATCTGTTTCCAGACAACGTGCTCCCAGTGATTCTTCCAAATCAGTGCCCTTATTCCCATGATGATCCCAGTCCGTATGATAAAGTTGAACGAAACGAGAACCTTTTTCGATCAATCGTCGTGCCAGGAGGCAATTGCGGGCGAAAGAAGGCTTTGCAGGATCAACGCCATAGAGATCAAGGGTCTCTTTGGTCTCACCAGAAAGATCCATCAGTTCCGGTGCACTGGATTGCATCCGGTAGGCCATTTCATAGGCGGAAATCCGCGTTGATATTTCAGGGTCTCTCGTTTTCTGTAAACGCAGTTCATTAAGCTGGTTTACAGTGTTGATGAAGTCCGACTGACGTTCGGAATTAATGCCTTTGGGACTCGACAAGTTCAAAATGGGATCAGCACCGTTCAGGAAGGGAACTCCCTGGTACGTTGTTGGCAAAAAGCCACTTCCCCACAAAGGAGCTCCTCCACGGGGACCGCGCGGTCCTGACTGCAGCACCACGAAGCCGGGCAAGTTTTGCGATTCACTACCAATTCCATATGTGATCCAAGCCCCCATACTAGGTCGCCCAAACTGCTGAGTCCCCGTATTCATAAATAGTTTGGCCGGCCCGTGATTGAAAACATCAGTCTTCATACTCTTTAAGATCGTGATATCATCAACGACCGTAGCAAGATGAGGTAGAACATCTGAAAGCTGTGCGCCACATTCGCCATATTTTTTAAATTTACGACGGGTGCCTAACAGCTTGGCATCTTTTTTGAGAAACGCAAACTGCTTGCCTTCGACATAAGATTCCGGAATGACATTGCCTTCCAGCTCTTGCAGTTTTGGTTTAAAGTCGAACATCTCTAACTGGCTCGGTCCCCCCGCCATAAAGAGATAAATGACATTCTTGGCTTTGGCTGGGTGATGCGTTTTTTCCAGTGCGGGAGAGTTTGCCACTGCTCTTTGCTCAGACTGCATTAAAGTTGCCAACCCGATGGCACCAGCGCCGACAGCACAATTTTCAAAAAAGTGACGACGTGTCTGGTCGCGTAATGCCCAGTTATTAAAACTCATCCGATTCTCCTTGAATGCTGATCTCTGTTTTCTTAACCGCATTCACACTGAGGAATTAATTATTCTCGAGTGATAAACTCATCCAAATTCATTAAAACGCGTGCCACAGCCGTCCAACTCGCGAGTTCTGCGACAGTCACCTGTTCCGGTAACTTCTTTGCAGCAACCTCTGCGGCTTCCTGTTTTGATTTCTCAAAATACGTTCTCTGTTCTGAGAGATATCGTACCAGAACTTCCAGTTCATGATCTGTAGGCGTTCTCGATAAACAAATTTGGAACGCCTGACGAAGTCGGCCTTCATCATAACCAGGACCTTCCTGCAGTATGCGAACAGCGAATCCTTGAATCAGTTCAAACAGTGATTGATCATTGGCTAACGTGAGGGCCTGCAAAGGGGTATTTGAACGGACCCGACGTGTGCATGTCGTATTGCTGTTAGGTGCATCGAAAGTTGGCAACATGGGATAGGGACTTGATCGCCAAAAATAGGTATACATGCCACGACGATATCGATTCACACCTTTCTCCTCTGGCCAACTCTTTTTGTTCTGAGTTAAAACATAGATTCCCTCTGGTTGCGGTGGATAAACACTAGGACCTCCAATTTTCCTGGTTAATAAACCACTACTGGCCAGAAAAAGGTCTCGAATTGATTCTGCTTCCAGCCGAAATCGATTCTGTCTGGATAGTAAGAGATTACGAGGATCTCGTTCTTGATATTCTTGATTAAAGTCTGAGGTCTGACGATAGGCGGCTGACGTCACAATCAACCGATGTAAGCCTTTTACATTCCAATCGGCCCGCATAAATTCATGTGCCAACCAATCGAGAAGCTGTGGATGCGAAGGCATTGTACCTTGAGTTCCAAAATCATTTTCCGTTTCCACAAGTCCCTTACCAAAGAAACGTTGCCAATAACGATTCACAGTGACGCGGGCCGTGAGCGGTTGCTGCTTACTGGTGAGCCATTTGGCAAAGTCAAGGCGCGTTGGTGATTTTACAGCCGGAGGCATCGGCGGTAATACGGCAGGAACGCCAGGTGTCACTCGTGCTCCCGGCGACAGGAAATTTCCTCGCAAGAGAATAAACGTTTCGCGTGGTTTGGGTAACTCCTTCATCACCATCGTTGTCACGATACTCTTATTCAACTTCGTCTGTTCTGATTTTAGCTTTGTCAGTTGTTGATTCAGATCAGACCATTGGGCATCCGACTGATAAAATGCTTGTTCTAAAGTCGTCTTCTGTTTCGCATTCCATTTTTCTTCCGGCTGCTTCAAGATCGCAGCCACAGCAGTGTCAATATTCAAAACGCGCGGATGCACTGTCGTCGTTGCCAGACGAAAACGACCAACATTATATTTCGAATCACGGGTCTGTTTTAACATCACCCGTAGTCTCATAGGCCCTGAAGAAGTTAATGGCTCTTTCAATCTGATAATGGCATGACGATTCACATTCATATTGCCTTTTTTGACGTTAATGGCCCAGCCCGTTTTGAGATCGCCGTCAACCAGATAACTGGCAGGAAATTTCTCCTGAGAGTGATCCGCGGATGCGTGAGACAAACCAACGGATTCAAACTTTGACCAACCAGACTTTGTCTGGCGAGTGACATCGACTGTTACTTCATCTAATACAAAATTCCCATTTGCAGCCCAGCCAGGTCCCATTTTGGGAAGGCTATCATGTGTGAGGACTTCCAGTCTCAAGCCTGTGGTGCCGGACGGAATGGTAGTTGTTTCGATAACATAAGTATCATTATTAGGGATCTTTCCTCCCACCAATAGCGAACGATCTTTCAGAACGGTAATTGTTGCTCCGTTCTGCGATGTTGCAGTGAGTGTTTTGAGATTCGACCAATGTTGATTATTAGATTGCAAACTTTGCTGGATTTCCTGCTTCCATTGCTGGAACTCCAATTTCAATGATTTTTTACGCCCTGCCAACTGTTTCGTAAAATTAGCAACTTCTTTTTTAAGATCCTGCTGCTTCACTTTTTGTTTTGCTGTGGGCAGTGGCAACGTTGGTGAGGCACTGTTGATGTCTGCGGTACTGTTGAAGATCGCATAGAGTTGGTAGAAGTCTCGCTGTGTAATCGGATCATATTTATGTTTATGACATTGTGCGCACCCTACCGTTAAACCGAGGAATGCCGCTCCCGTCGTATTCACACGATCCACGACCGCTTCCACACGAAACTGTTCGGGATTGGTCCCCCCTTCCTGATTAATCAATGTATTTCGGTGAAAACCAGTGGCGATTAACTGATCGGTAGTGGGGTTTGGTAATAAATCGCCGGCTAGTTGCTCCGTTACGAATTGATCGAAGGGCATATTCTCATTGACGGCCTTGATGACCCAATCGCGGTACTTCCAAATGGAACGCGGACCATCGATCGTAAAACCGTTCGAATCGGCGTATCGCGCAACATCCAACCAATGCCGAGCCCAACGTTCCCCATAATGAGGAGAAGCCAGAAGCCGATCCACGAGTCGCTCGTAAGCATCTGGCCGTTTATCAGCCAGGAATGTTTGCACTTCTTTAAGAGAGGGAGGCAGACCTGTCAGGTCCAGACTCAAACGACGAATTAACGTGCTGCGTTCCGCTTCTTGAGAAGGTTTTAATTGTTTCTGTTCAAGGTGGCTTAGAATAAATCGATCAATCGGGTTTCTGACCCACTTTTGTTGCTTGACGACTGGCATCTTCGGTTGCTTGATTGGATGAAATGCCCAATGATCTGAAGTTTTCTGAGTGACTTTTAAAGTCTGCTCTGCTTCTGGAATTTTCGCTCCCTGATCGATCCATTTTTGAATCAGCGCTATTTCCGCTTGCTTCAAGGCTGGCAAGTCATGCGGCATTTGCGGAATGTTTCCCTGACCCGAAAGGCTCAAAAAGAGAGGGCTTTCTATACTCTTTCCGGGAATCACCGCTGGTCCACGATCTCCTCCCTTGAGAATATTGGCCCCATAGTCCAGGCGCAGGCCGGATTCTTCGCCCCCCTGTGAATGACAATCGTAACAATGCTGTTTCAGCAAAGGACGAATCTGTTTTTCAAAATTGATGTCCTTCTCTTTTTCAGCGGCGATACCAGTCTGCACAATCGCCAGCATGGCAAATACAACGGTCATGAGGTGTCTTAAACTATTCCGCATTGGTAAACCTGAATCAAAAGTCAGCCGAGTTGGTGCGATCATCAATCTATAGCGTTTTACCTATCGATCACGATACTGGAAAGCAGGTATGCTGAAGAAGCTCGGAAGGTCCTGATTTTTAAAAGTATCTTAATTATTAAGTTACCAACAGGTGGGTCAGTTTGCAAGTTTTTGTTGAAAACGCAGCAGAAAACAGACCAATTACACCAGAAATGCGAACCGCTCTTTTTTGTGAGCTTCGCGTTATTCGCCTTCAATGCGTAAGGCGGAAATCTGGACCTGATCAGAGTTAGCAAGAAAACTCAAAAAGCATTCTTTTCCGGACTGTTGGGCTGGTTGCGCGCAGGTTAAGACGCGCTGCTTCCCGACACTCACCACGAATCGATTGCCGGTGCCAACAAGTCGGATATCCACTGATTCTGGCTTTGACTTGTCCAAAATCAACTTTGCGGATTTGAGTTTTTGAAATGCATCTTTTACGACCGCAGAAGCTTCCACAGCATCAGCCTGAAAATGAATCGCGCTGGTTACGAGAACTTTGTCGGGATCTGTCGGATCTCTCGTCAGCAGCTGTAAAGTGAAAGCGGGGAATTTGTTTTCTACTTCCACGCGAAAACTGACACTAATTCTTTTATACGGACGCAAAAACGTTGCAGCAGAAAATTGATTGGCAGTGGAACGCATTCCGTCTTCATTGAACTGCCAACCCTTATTTTTCCAGAACAGATTATAAAACGGATTTTGCCAACTCGTGGATTTGAGCTCGCCTTCTTCGACGGTTTTTACATCAGGCAAAAGTGGCCGTCGATTCACTGTTTGTGTGAGTACGAGTTCCGCATCAGGTTGAGGCGATACTGGATCCAATATAGTAGTCGGAATCTCTTTAGCCCATTCCACATTATGAACTTGAGCCGATGGTCGATACGACTGTCGCAACTCATCCAATTGTTCACGCCTGAATTGTGCGGTCTGCGAGGTGCGTTGTGAACGATTTTGAATCTTATAAATGAAGAATGCTGAAACTGTTATTATAAAAGCAACCAGTAAGACTCCCGGTTTGATTCGTCCCGCTCTTCGGGTATGGTTTTCAGATTCCTCTGAGATCATTCAATCGGTCCCGTCTTTCCTTGACATTGTACACAATTCCTGAAACGGCTTTCCCAAAGTTTGTTCGAGACAAAATGATTGAATGCCAAATTGACTCTTTAATGCCTGATACTGCTCCACGGCTTTCAATAAATCATCCTGACTCAATACCGCATGTCGTTTGACTGCTTTGATCAGAATATTTTTAGGTGTATGTTCGGTATCGATGAATTCTATCACCTGAGTTCGATATCCGCAAATTTCTAACACCTGTGCCCGTAAAGCATCTGTCACAAGTGCGGCTGTTTTTTCCTTCAGAATTCCATGTTGCAGTAATGAATCGATTTGTGTGTTGGCTATTTGTTGGAAGATTTCATGCTGGCAACAGGGAACCGCTAAAATCACCGATGCCTCTGCCTTAATCGCATTCGCAAGAGCGGCATCGGTGGCTGTGTCACATGCATGAAGCGAAATGGAAAGGTCGCATTTGCTGGCACCAGCGTCAAACTGGGAAATATCACCCGTTTGGAACGAAAGTCCCTGGCAGTGCAGTTGATCGGCGATATTCTGACAATCTTCAACAACAGATTGCTTCAGGTCCAAGCCGAGAATGTTGACTTCACGTTGCAAGACTTCCCTCAATAGATAGTGAGTTGCAAATGTGAGATAACTTTTACCACAACCAAAATCCAGAACATTCAATTTACCTCTTGTCGGAAGAGCTGGAACAATATCATTAATGAATTCGAGATAGCGGTTGATTTGTCGAAACTTACGGTATTGAGCAGATTTCACTTTTCCTGCGGGTGTCATCACACCAATCGCTTCCAGAAAACCACAGGGAGTTCCCTCGGGAATCAAATAATGCTTGGTCCGATCATGGGACGCAACTTGTATGCGGTCGGCTTTCGTGGGCGCCTGCTTTTTCAGACGGACTGTTCCCTTGGTAGATTTTTGAAAATGATAGTCAGCTGCTTGCGTATAGAGATAACCTTCCCGAAACTGATTTGACCACAGTTCTTTTACTCGCTGGATCATCTCAGCGAGAAGCAGATTCTCGTGTACTTCCTGCTGCCCTCTGGAAAGAGCGACTTGAAAATGAGGCTTCTCTTTAACGGTGACAGGACGAACTGATACCTTTTTCCAGGCAGACGAATTCTTGTCGACTGGTTTACTCAAAATCAACTGAATGCAGGCACCGTCTTTAAGTGCTTGAATCACCTCAGTCGGTAATGTTGACTCAAGATGTGATGGTCGAAGTTTCATCGATTGGAATTAATTCCTGTGAAGTCTCTTGGAATTCTCGGTTGTGATAAATGTGTTGCGCAAAACCAGCGAAAATTGGAATCGCAGTAATCTGTGCTCCCATAAAAATGAGGTAAGTTAAATATTCCATGTCATGAGAAAGAGTCGTGAGATATTTCCCCAATAACATTTGCAATGCTAATGCAACCGCAAGAAAAGTGGAGGCAGGCAACCTGTAGTATTCCGAACTCTGTTTCCTGCTGAATAACTCAGAACAGGCTAAACAGAAAGCTGCCAGAAAGCCAACCGTTATCACCT
Organism: Gimesia aquarii; assembly: GCF_007748195.1. Classification (NCBI taxonomy): domain Bacteria; kingdom Pseudomonadati; phylum Planctomycetota; class Planctomycetia; order Planctomycetales; family Planctomycetaceae; genus Gimesia; species Gimesia aquarii. The sequence goes on along the minus strand of NZ_CP037920.1, from coordinate 1,322,094 downwards.
GCTGCCAACCCAGGTAGAGCCCGATCAAGATTAATAGAAAAAACGTCTTCGGTTGAAAAACGCGCTTTGATTTCTCTCTTTGCAACAAAAAAGGCCAAGTAAACAAAAAGCCGACAATCATCCCATATACAAGCCCACATCCTAGAGTGATGAGCGTCTGCTTTTCAACGCCCCAGTGCAAAGAACCGTGATATGTTGTCTTTGTGAGAACTGCCTCATTAAGAACTACAGAAACGGAATCAGGTTGCACTGAGATCACAGCAGGAACCGGATGCAGCTCTGGAATGAACGCGCCAATCAATATGCCAAATAAGAAACACCACAGCAACATTCGACGCGGAATGGTCTGGCGATCAAACTGAATATAAGCAGAAGCGAGTACAACGATAAACAAATAACTGTAGTAAACATAAAGAGCGATCAGATCCCAGGTCCGTCCCATGATGATTTGATATGCGCCCCACTCACGGTTGGGAAATCGATAAGGCAAAAAGCGACCTCCCGAATGTACTAACGACCAATAAAGTAGCAGAAAAAAAACGCCAACCAGGACTTCCACAATCGGATAGCGAATCGAAATTGATGCCTGACAATTTCGGCACCTTCCCTTGAGTAACAGCCAGCCCAGAATAGGAAGATTATCTCGAGTAGAAATCGGTGTTTCACATATCGGACAACGAGACTTTGGTTTGGAAATACTCAGCCCCAACGGCATCCGATAAATCACAACGTTTAAAAAACTTCCAATGACCGATCCCATTACGAAGCACCAGACCGCAGTAAAAACCTCCAAAACCCACCAGTTGATATTTGCGGAATATTCTAACATCAAGTGCATTGTAAAAGGTCGATCTATCGTACTACTTGTTTTACGATACTGTTTTTTGTGAGCTGTACTGTTCGGAATGTCCCATCGACACTGAGGAGGCTTTTCCAGCATCAAATGTTTTCAATTTTAATTTACTCTATCAACTTTATTCAAAGAGTACAGATCTGATCATTTTGCACAATTCCCTTAGTACAATAAATCCGAAAAAGCGGGCGCAAAATAATAATCATATCAATTCACAGCATCATAATTATATTCGAATCAAAAATACATGCACCATTTTACGTAATTAGTATCTGTGAATTCCAAAAATTCGTCGAGATCCTGCTTTCTCAAAAACCCCGGTTAACTGATCTAATTACATCTACCGATAATCTATATATCTCAAATATGAGAATCCCTCAAACTTCTTCGGATACGAATCAATTCTCTCAAAACTCCATCTCCTCGTATTCGAAAGAGTCTAAAAAGAAGTGATTATTGAGACTATCTATACGGTCCCAATATCAAAGCGATGCAGATGGAGATTATGCCCTCGTTTCGCGTTTGGAAGCTTCTTTCTCCCTACGGACAGATAGAAATTTCGATCGTTATACAAGGAAACACTAAGCCTCAAAATCGTTTCCTGAACTAATCAGCATACATCTTGATTTGGAAAGAATACTGGAATGAATTCAAGGCTGACCCACCATCTTTGGATTAGATGTTCAACACTCATTGTATTCACAACCGCTATCCAAGCTGCTTGTGAGGTTCATGCAGACCCGGGACCGAAATTACTTCAACCAAACTTAAGTAGTCAACCTGTTCGTATTCTTCAAAAGAAAAAAACACAACTGCAAGCGGAAGCGCCACTGGTCGCTCGCAAACCAAATCTGGGCATAGAGGCCCGTAAACCAAATTTGATTGCCGAAGATTCAAAAAACATCACACCCGATCAAAAAACAAAAATGAAGGGAGCACCGGAACCAAAACCATTTCCGGGAATCACCAAAAATCCAACGACTCCCATGAAAAAACCCCAGGCACCAAAAGTACCTGAAATTCTCGATCCGCTTGATCGACTCGTTGATGAGGCAATTGAAGTTTCTCATCGCCGCATGCTTTCAACCAATGTACATACTCCGTGGCAAATCGCACATGGAATTCTAGCACTTCGCTGGGAATACACGCTCTATCAAAACAAGAAACAAGTCAGAGCAATTGACTGGATTTCCACCGGACCCAATTTTCGTGGTCGTCCCTGGTTTATTACCACTCCCAAAGGTGGCAAAGGTCACCCTTTCACTGAACCTTATGCATTTGAAGGACACCCGAATCAGTTCCTCGCCTTCTACGGAATGGCGGGTATTCCTATGGATCACAAATTTAAAGCTGGTGAAAAAACCATTACGATTGCAGACATGATTCGCAACGCCAAAGCAGAAGTCAATACAGACGAAGAAATTACCTGGACTCTGTGGGCCTTTTCTCGCTATCTGCCTTGGGATACCGAGTGGGTCAGCGACAGAGGCGAACAATGGAGTATGGAAACTCTCGTTCGTGTGCAAATGCAATCAGAGCCTACCAAGTCTGCTTGCGGAGGCACACATGGTTTATTTGCATTAGCCAGTGCAGTGAATAATTATGTGAAGGATCAAAAACATTTGAGAGGTACCTGGCTCGAAGCAAATATGCGAGTTCGTCAATACATTGAATACGCCCGATCAATGCAAAACCGGGATGGATCCTTCTCTGCGAATTACTTTGCCGGACCTGAATACTCAAACGATGTCAATAAGAGAGTCTCAACAACAGGTCATACTCTGGAATTCATTATGGAAGGGTTACCAAAAAGCAGATTGAATGAACAATGGGTCAGAAATGCTGTAACCCGCATAGCCAGAGATCTGATCGATCACAAGAAGCAGCCACTGGAACCGGGTGGAATGTATCACGCGATTGACTCACTCGTCATTTATCGTGAACGTAGCCGGCCTCAATACGCCCAAGAACTTGACCTGTTAGCCAAACAAAGAAACTTTGAAAAGCCGGAACCTTCGACTCCGATTCCTGGTTACTCACAACAGTTTTTGAATCAGCAACAACAGAAAGCGGCTCAATATAATAATCAGTCACGATACCAGCAGTACCAGAACAACTCAAATCAATATCGGTCCCGACAAGCACGTCGTCGTTCGTTCTCTCGATTTCGATAACAGACTGATGATAGGTTATTCTGAGGAGTCTTTTTTGTTAGACTCTTCGGATGTCTGTTTAAGATTCCTGACCGAAGGAACCCAGGTTCGTTGTTCATCGATTGTCTCGCGAATCGAATCCAGAGTGGGTGGTTTTTGCTTCCCATAATCAACGAAGCTGGAACGTTTTCTTGGTCGGGGTTGATACTCAACCTGGTCTGAGTCTTGTTTTTTCCACCAGTACCATAATCGAAGCGATTGCTGCTGAGTCTCAGGTGGTTTCTCACGAAGCAGCCATAGCGTTAGTAAGAGCACAGTGATCACACCTAAGGCGATCATCATTGGTTTTCCAGGTGGCTCACCACTGGTAACAACCACAAAAGCGCACGCTAACAATCCCCCGACGAGTGTAAACACCGTCGCTAACCAGGCTGAAGCCTGATCTCCCGAATCATGAGGGGATCGTCCTGCTGCCATGAATGAGTTCTCCGCTGTACTACCCTGTTACAGTCTAAATGGAAAAAACGATTTCCAAAATGTTGTGTTGCACCAAACAAACTTGAATGCAAGCACATCATCCAACAGGTAAAATCATAATACTAGAATAACAAAATCATCGGCGAGGGCAAAACGAAATCTGCGAGATGGAAAAAATCAAGATAAAGCTCGCAGGAAAATGTCTAGATAAAGTACAAACAGCATCAGACCTAACACAAAAATCATTCCGACATAAGTGGCTGCGGCCAGTACTTTTTCATTGGGACGCTTGCGAGTAATCCCTTCCCAGCACAGGAACACCATGTGTCCGCCATCCAGGACAGGAATCGGCAAAAAGTTCAAAACCGCAAGATTGACACTCAGAAAACCGAGGAATAATAGCAATTCAGAGTACCCCTGATGGGCAACTTCATAGGCAACAGTCGCAATCGTGACAGGCCCACTCAATTCCAGAGGTGAAACGCGCCCGGTAAACAAACTTTTTAAGGTCAGATAAATATCTTTGGCTGAATTCGAAGTGTATCTGACTCCCATTCCCAGCGCCTGTCCCATGCTGTCGGCCTTTTGTGTTTCCCGCAATAACTCTAACCTGATTCCTCGAACAGGCAATGACCATTGTTCTCCCTTTTCTTGATTGGGATTGACCCAGGGCGTCATTTTGACTTCACGTAGTTGACGTTTATTACTGACAGTCAATTCCACAGGCCAGCCCGGACGCACCTGCATCTCCCAGAACGCACTGGCCCAGTTCATTTTTTTGTCTTTATCATCGAATTCATAAGTCACTTCCGGAATATTATTCCAATCAGCGGCTGTGTCTTTGCCAGGTAGCATGATTTTGATCTTTTTGATCCGCTCATTCACCTTGATTCCTGCTTTAGCAGCGGGGCTACCTTCTTCTACTTTCAAAACCGTTGGAATCACATGAAATGCAATTCCAATCGATCCAACGGCTAATGGTGTATCCGTTTTATAAGGATGTTCGAGCCAGGCAGGATTATCGATGGGAACAACATTCAAGTTCACTTCGGTAGGATCACTCCCGGCTTCTTGCCGCTTCACAACGATCGGAATGGTTTCACCTACTTTGCCTGAAAAATAATTGGGCAACTTCAATGGGTTCAAAGCTTGTCCGACATCTTGATTATCAATGTGTGTGATCTTGTCCCCCACTTTCAAGCCAGCCCGTTCCGCAGGTGACCCCTGTTGGATCGATTCAATCGGTCCAATATCCATCTGGAGTCCTAATGTACGAAAAGGATTATTTCCAACCGAAATTTCAACAATCTCTGTGGGCGGCGTTCCTTTCCGATTGACACCAATTTTTAATGTCTGATTGCTCTTTGCTGCAAAAGTCCTTTGAATTTCGGCATAGTTTTTAATCGCTTTGCCATCAATGGTTTTGAAGGTATCACCTCCTAAGAAACCCGGTTCTGCTTTCGCAGCTGCGGTCCCTTTACTGGCCACATTTTGTGCCGGGTCCTGAAAGACAGGAATACGCAGACTATTAGAAGGAATCGTACCAATTTGTGGCCGTGTTCCCGTTTGATCCGGAGTAATTTTGATATCAAACTTTTGACCATCCAGGTGCGTGCCCGCCATTGTGATATCTCCATCGCTAAACGCACTACTACGGATGATATCCATGTAAGAACTCGTTTTTTTACCATCAATTTCTTCGATGACATCTCCTGGCTGAATCCCCGATTCCCAGGCAGGCATTCCAGGAATGGCAGCGCCGATAACGCTTGGCATTGATTCCACCCCCATCCTAAAGGCGAATGCAAAGAACAACATCCCAGTTACAATATTCATGATGACACCCGCCGAAATGATCCCCATCCTTTGATAAACAGGCTTGGCGGAATACGAACGAGGATCGAGGGCAATTTCTTCACTTGTTAACTGGCTCGGATCAACATCGTCCTGACCCAGCATTTTGACATACCCACCAAAAGGAATAATGGACAGCGCATACTCGGTCTCGCCATATTTGAAGCTGTAAATAATCGGTCCAAAGCCAATACTGAACCGCTCGACTTTTACATTGCACCACTTGGCAACGGCGAAGTGCCCTAACTCGTGAAAGAAAATCACCAGACCCAGCCCCAAAGCAACCATGGCGATGTTGATAATTTTGCTTGTAAATGTTCCTAACAACAGGCTGCTTAGCTCTACTTCCACTTTTTTATCTCCTTGCGAGCCCACTCATCCAGCAGAAACAGTTCTTCCAGAGTTGGATTGGGATCGAATTGATGGGACTCTAAAACTTTTTGGCAAGAGATCGCAATGTTGCAAAAACGCAACTCACCCGCCAAAAAACGTTCAACCGCCGCTTCATTAGCCGCATTTAATACCGCACCACAGGTTCCCCCCTTTTCAGCAACTTCGTATCCGAGTTGCAATGCAGGAAACGCTTCCATGTCGGGTGGTTCAAAGGTTAGTTCAAAAGACTGACTCCAGTCCATCGGAATATTTAAGCCTTCTCTCCTATCAGGATACGTAAGTGCGTACTGAATGGGAAGCCTCATATCAGGTGGCGAGAGCTGAGCGATCACCGAACCATCCACAAATTCCACCATCGAATGCACAACCGATTGAGGGTGAACAACAACTGAAATCTGGTCTGCTGACAGATTAAATAGCCATTTTGCCTCAATAATCTCCAAAGCTTTGTTCATCATAGTCGCAGAATCGACACTGATTTTCGGCCCCATATTCCAGGTAGGATGCGCGAGCGCTTTTTCAGGCGTGACTTCTTTTAGCTCCGCTGGAGTCGCCCCTCGAAAAGGGCCCCCACTGGCTGTCAAAACCACTCGTTTCACATCTTTAGGATTTCCTGCCTGCAACGCCTGGAAAATTGCATTATGTTCACTATCTACTGGTATTAACGTCGCCTGATTTTGTCTCGCAAGCTCCATAATCAATGGTCCTGCAACCACTAATGTCTCTTTATTCGCAATACCTACGGTTTTACCCGCCTCGACTGCTGCCCAGGCTCCTCTTAAACCAGCCGCTCCCACAATTCCACAGATCACAATATCCACGTCATCTGAAGATGAGACTCGTTCGATCTCATCAGCACCGAATAGAACTTCGGTTGCATTAGAAAAAGAATCTCGCGTCACAACCGAACTCAACTCGGAATCGCTGATTACAGTCCACCGTGGGTGAAATTGTTGGGACTGCTTAGCTAACTGCTCCCAACTGCTATGGGCAGTAATCGCCGTCAATTGCATTTCCTGTGTATGGGAGGCAATGACATCGAGAGTATTCGTACCAATCGAACCGGTAGACCCAAGAACGGCTATTCGCTTCATTCGACCCTGTTTTCTCATCTTCAGTCGGTTAAATTGACTGTTTCATCGATTTTATTAGAGAGCGGAAAAAAGACATTCTTCGGTTCGATATTTTGCCTAACCACCAACGAATCCGCATTTTAGGCGTAATAATTAAACATGACAAGGGGCATTCCTCACTCAAGAGGCCCTTTTCAGATAGTGATTTGAGCTGAACCTGGATTTCTCGTAAAAACGTGTGATTGACCCCTCTGGCGAAACGACATACATTAACTATAAAGCTAAGATGCATTCCATGTGAAGAATCGTGCTGCTTCAGATACGATTTCTTTCCAGGGATTTCGTTACCTAACTTTTTGTTACGTGCGTATTTAAGATAAATCACTAGACGAACGCACTACTCAGAAAAGAATTTTTTCTATGCCAAACATGGATTCCGACAATCAGAACAGAAAAGAACGTCCTTCCTCATCTGACCAGCCTCCTAAAGGTGATGGTCGCCGACCTGAACCCAAAGGGGCCAAAAATAATGTGCTCTGGTATCTGGTTGTAGGTGGATTGATTCTGGTGATTACCCTTTCGGTGGTTTCGAATAACACGAAAGGAGATAAAATCAAATTTGGAGACTTCGTCAAAGGGCTTGACGATGGCAAATATAACAAGACCAACGTTCATGAATTGAAATTCGGCAGTGACTATATCGTATTTCAGGATCAGCCTAAACCAGAGTCTCCTGATAAAGGTTCATTACCGGAAACCACAAAGAAGTTTTACATTCCTGTCTGGGGGATTCCTTCCGAAGTCCGTGCCCAACTGCAATCGAAACTCGAAGCCAAGAATATCATTGTCGATTCTGAAAGCCGTCCATCAGAATGGGAATCGCTGATCGCGGTTTTATTCTTTCCCATCGTACTTTTAATTTTTGTGATCTATCTGTTTCGACGTATGGGTGGCGCTGGTTCTCCGATGTCCTTCGGCCGCAGCCGTGGCCGCATGTATGCACAGGAAGACATCGAAGTCACCTTTAATGATGTCGCTGGCATCGAGGAAGCTGTCGAAGAACTGCGTGAAGTCGTAGAGTTTTTAAAAACACCTGCCAAGTATCAGGCACTCGGTGGGCGGATTCCCAAAGGAGTTTTATTAGTCGGGCCCCCCGGTACTGGTAAGACCATGCTTGCCAAAGCGGTTGCCGGCGAAGCGGGTGTTCCCTTTTTTGGCTTGTCAGGTTCTGACTTTGTGGAAATGTTTGTGGGTGTGGGCGCTGCCCGCGTGCGAGACATGTTCCAGCAAGCCGCTCAGAAATCACCGGCCATTATTTTCATTGACGAGTTAGACGCGCTCGGCAAAACACGTGGCAGTGGAATGCCGGGAGGCCATGATGAACGAGAACAAACACTCAATGCGCTATTAGTTGAAATGGACGGGTTTGGTTCCGATCAGAGTGTTATCGTCATGGGCGCCACCAACCGTCCGGAAACATTAGATCCCGCCTTAATGCGTCCGGGTCGATTTGATCGACATGTACTCGTCGATCGGCCCGATGTGCGAGGTCGCGAAGCCATTCTTAAAGTTCACAGTGTCAAAGTGAAAATGGATGAAACGGTTAACCTGCAACACATTGCCAAAATCACACCTGGCTTCGTGGGCGCAGACCTCGCTAATCTCATCAACGAAGCAGCGTTGCTGGCTGCCCGAAACAACAAAGACGCCGTCTCGATGCTCGAATGTGAAGAAGGAGTCGAACGAGTCGTGGCCGGTCTGGAGAAATCAACCAGATTGATTCACGAAGATGAGAAAAACCGTGTTGCCTATCACGAATGTGGACATGCTCTGGTTGCCTGTTCGTTACCAAACGTTGATCCGGTTCACAAAATTTCCATTGTCCCCCGTGGTTTGGGTGCACTGGGTTATACATTACAGCGCCCTGAAGAGGAGAAGCAGCTTGTCACGCAAAGTGAACTGGAAAGCCGTATTTGCGTGCTTTTGGGTGGTATTGCCGCGGAAGAAATTATTTATGAAGAAACCTCCACAGGAGCCCAGAACGATTTACAACGCGCCACAGATATGGCCCGTCGTATGGTGACGGAGTTTGGAATGAGCCCCAAATTGGGCCGCGTGCATTATAGCGAAACCCGTCGATCCCCGTTCCTCGGAGATTCACAGTCATCAGCGGAAAGCGTACACAGTGAAAATACTTTACGTGAGATCGACCTGGAAATCAGACGCATTATAGATCAATGCTCCAAAACCGCTTATGAAATTCTGGACGAACGCCGTGAGTTATTAGAACATCTCACCAGAGAGTTACTGGAATGTGAAGTGATGGATATGGAGCAGCTTCAGTCAATTCTGCAAGAACACCAACGTGGACCTCAGATTAAACCAGGTACCTTTGTGGAAAACGCGCCTGAGGGAAAAACGGGCGATGATCAGGAGAACGAAGAACCTCAGGCCGAGAATGACCAGTCAGCCGATGGAACCGGAGCATGAGCACGCTGAAAAGCATCTGTGTCTTTTGTGGTTCAAAATCGGGGAATGACCAGCTGTATCAGCAGGCAGCGATCGAACTGGGTCGCAGCATGGCACAGCGAAACATCACGCTGGTCTACGGAGGGGGGAGTATTGGTTTAATGGGCGTGATTGCCGATGCCGTTCTGGAATCCGGTGGCAAGGTGATTGGCGTGATTCCCCGACAACTGGCAACTAAAGAACTACTTCATCCAGGCGTGGAAGAAATGTTGGTTGTCGAAGACATGCACACCCGCAAAGCGAAGATGTCAGAGTGCTCAGACGCCTTCATTGCCATGCCTGGTGGCTTTGGTACATTGGAAGAACTGTTCGAAGTGGTTTCCTGGGTGCAATTGGGAATTTATTCTAAACCGATGGGCATACTCAATATTGCTGGCTTCTATGACCCTTTATTAACTATGGTCGAACATTGTATCGAAACGGAATTTATAAAACCCAAATACCGGGAATTGATCATTGCCAATGAAACTGCCGAAACGTTGATCGATCATCTGGAACGACATCAACTTCCCGTGATTGAAAAATTCCTCGACCCCGAACAAATCTAATCTCAACAGGTGAGATTTAATTCATCTTGCCCAGAGCGATGGCGGTAGCGGTCGCAAATTCACGACTATGTGAGATCGTAATTAGAATTTCATCGACCCCCATTTCCTCGGCTTGACGTTCTACGCCCCCTGAAATGACGATCGTTGGTTTGCCACTTTTCAGATTAATGACTTCGATTTCTTTCCAGCCAATCCCCTTAATGAAGCCGGTTCCCAGCGTCTTCATCACAGCTTCTTTCGCAGCCCAGCGTCCCGCATAATGTTGCTCTTTATTTTTCTTGGAGCCACAGTATTCGTTTTCGACCTCAGTGAACACCCGATTGAGAAATGTATCGCCATGACGCTCAATCATTTGACCGATACGTGAAATCTCAATAATATCTGTCCCCAATCCCACGATCACTGGTGCACACTTACCTCTGAACACATAAGCTTTCGCCCATGTGTAGTTCTTTTTAAATTTTATATGAAACTTGAAACATAGGTACTACTACTAGGGTACTTTCCTCTAGTGTGGAGAAACCGTTTCGACATAAAATGAGAGAATGTCATTAAATATGAGTTGAAAGAGGAGTTCAAGGTCGAATGCAACGCTTCTGTTATCTAATTCTGGGTTTCATGTCAGCCATTCTGTTCACAGGAACCGTATTGGCCGAATCAACTGATTCTCTTCTCGGGAAAAAAGTAGAGAACTTTAGTCTCAAGGATTTTCGAGGTAAAACCGTTCAACTGAGTGACACGAAAGACCAGAAACTCGTCGTGATCGCCTTTATGGGAACAGAATGCCCACTAGCGAAACTTTACGGTGGTCGGTTACAAAAACTCTCCGCTGCTTATTCTAAACAAGGCGTCACGTTCATCGCCATCATGTCCAACCAGCAGGATTCGCTCACGGAAATTGCCGCCTATGCGCGGAAACATAAAATTACATACTCTGTACTGAAAGACGCTGGTAACCGTGTCGCGGATCAAATCGGTGCAAAACGGACACCCGAAATATTTGTCCTCGACCAAGACCGCAAAATCCGATATCACGGTCGAGTTGATGACCAGTATGGTGTTGGTTACATCAGAGATGAACCGAAACGCGAAGATCTGAAGCAGGCGCTGACTGAGTTACTCGCAGGGAAACCCGTCAGTGTGGCATCAACGGAACCTGTTGGCTGTTTTATTGGGCGCGTTCGAGAACCGGATGCCAACAGCAAAGTCACTTATTCGAATCAAATTGCCCGTATCTTTCAGAAACATTGCGTGGAGTGCCATCGCGCAGGTGAAATTGCCCCTTTTGAGCTCACTGATTATCAGGAAGTCGCTGGCTGGTCGGAAACCATTGCAGAGGTCGTTCGTGATCAGAGAATGCCTCCCTGGCATGCAAGTCCGAAACATGGCACATTCGCGAATGATCGCAGTTTGAGTAAAGCAGAAAAAGAACTCATCTATCAATGGGTCGAACATGGTTCTCCCGAAGGGAATCCGAAAAACTTACCTGCACCACAGACATTTGTCACGGGCTGGAAGCTTCCTAAAAAACCAGATGCTGTATTTTATATGAATGATAAGCCGTTTACCGTTCCTGCACAGGCAGGTAAGCGGGGTGTGAAATATAAATACTTCACCGTTGATCCTGGGTTTACGGAAGATAAATGGTTGTCAGGTGCAGAAGCGTTGCCCGGCAATCGCGCTGTCGTACACCATATTCTCGTATTCGCCCGCGCCCCAAAAGGTAAACGCGTACGTGTCTTTGGCGAAGGTGACCAGTTCCTCGTTGGCTATGTTCCCGGTTCCCGAGAAGTCATGCTACCCAAAGGTATGGCTAAAAAAGTACCCGCGGGATCCAAACTGGTTTTTCAGATGCATTACACACCCATTGGTACCGAACAATTAGATCGCAGTAAAGTTGGTCTGGTCTTTACTGACAAATCCAAGGTCACACATCAAGTCGTGACGGCACAAGTGATTAATGAACAATTTGTGCGTCGCAAATTTTCGATTCCCGCCAATGATGATCATTTTAAAATTGAAGGAACCTCTCCTGCCAATGATCGTAATGCGCTGCTCCTGGGTTTTATGCCGCACATGCACCTGCGGGGAAAGTCGTTTCGTTATGAGCTCCGAAAAACTCCTGATCAGCCCGGCGAAGTATTGATTGACATTCCTGCCTTCGACTTCAACTGGCAAACAGCTTATAAAATTGAGAAACCAATTCCACTTGAAGTTGGTGATTACATCCACTGTGTAGCACACTTTAACAATTCAGACAGTAATCTCTCGAATCCGAACCCGAATGAAGCAGTTTCCTGGGGCGATCAAACCTGGAACGAAATGATGATCGGGTATTTCAACGTGGCGATTCCTATCGAAAATGCAACAGTCGAAAGTGAATTCAAGTCCGTCGCCTTTAAACTTGTTCGCCGCCGCGATAAAAATTCCAATGGCAAATTGGAACAGTCTGAAGTTCCACTGCGCGAACTTCCTCTCTTCTTTAAAGCAGATCAAGACAAAGACGCCATCGTGACAGTCGATGAACTCGCCACGATGATTGAAAAGTCACAAGCCAAGAAAAAAGAATAGTCACTGTCCTCGATTTCAATGTACTCAGCATTACTGGTTTTTAGATTTGTTCTTTTTATTTTTCACTTTCCTTTTCTGGTTCTTCTTCTGTTTACCTCTGCGAGATTGATCGTGTGGTGCATCGGCTGCGTTTTTGCGGGGGAATCCTTGGGCAAGCTGTTGTTTGACTTCTGCATATGCGGGGTCGTCAGCGAGATTCTTCCATTCCATCGGATCTTTGCTGTGGTCATAGAGTTCTTCACTTCCATCTTTGTAGCGGATCAAACGATATCGATTACTACGCACGGAGTGATTAAGTCGTCCATGTGTCGTTAACGCCGGACGATCCCACGTCTTGGCAGGATCTTTCAATAAAGGCACCAAACTGATGCCATCCAGATGTTCTCCTACAGGAAGCGAACATAATTCACAAAGTGTCGGATAAATGTTCATGAAATCAATGGCCTGTCCGCAACGCGATCCTGCCTTAGTGACTCCCGGTACGAACATCATCAAGGGCGCACGGGTGGCTTCTTCCCAGAGTGAAAACTTACGCCAATGATGCTTTTCCCCTAAATGCCAGCCATGATCTCCCCATAGAATCACAATCGTATTTTTCGCATGAGGGCTGGCATCCAATGCATCCAGAACACGCCCCACCTGCACATCAGCAAAGGCCATACTCGCTAAATATGCCTGCACAGCATGACGCCAGTTTTCAGTTTTCAAAATCCTGGCATGATCACCACCCGGTTTAGCCATTCGCACACCCGCATCAGGGATATCTTTCAGATCGTTTTCCAGCACCTTGGGAAGTTGAATTTGATCTAGAGGATACATATCGTAATATTTGCGAGGTACCTGCCAGGGCATATGCGGCCGATAGATGCCACACGCCAGAAAGAATGGTTTCTCATGTTTTTTGCCAAGATAGTCGATGGCGTAATTAGCCATTTTGAAATCGCTCATTTCCTGATCTTTGACATCGAGCACCCCCCAGATGATTGACCCCGCACGACTATGCGGATCGTTCAAAACGGCTGCCGTTGGTTTGGGATCACCGGTCTGTTTTAAATAGTCATCCCACGAGTCTGGATCGGTATATCGACCATGAAATATTTTCCCTGATCCAATGGCATGATAACCATGTTTACGAAAATGCTGGGGCAGAGTCACTGCTTTCTGCATGACTGGTCGCCAGGGTTGCGAGTTCAAATAGACACCCGAATTAGAGGGACGAATTCCCGTCATGAGAGCAACCCGTGAAGGATTGCACGCAGGTGCGGCACAATGCGCATTCGTAAACAAGGTCCCTCGGGCAGCCAGACGATCAATATTGGGAGTTTTGCAATCGGGGTGACCTCCCAGACAACTAATCCAGTCATTCAAATCATCGACGGCGATGAACAGAACATTCAGCCGTTCTGTTTCTGCTTGGCAATCATCTGTATCCAAACCGATTGCCACGAATAGAAAAAACAATATACCAATGATCGAACGGCTCATTAATTAGCTCTCCTGAGTTTTTAATTAAGTGCACATCTTCAGAAATTGTCGATTATATGTCGTTTGAGAGGTTCTTCAAAAGAAATTAAATGCAAACAGTATGATTTTTGACTTACTTGATTGATGCATCTGCTTGAACACGATTTAAAAACTGAGCCCCTCGCATTGACATACGTTCTTCAGGTATCTTACATAAAATAGTCTGCCCGTTATCAAGCATGATTAATTCTTCGAGTTGCGCTTGAGGGATTACTGTAGTTGAGAGCCAATGATCTTGTTTCATCGGTAAATAAGCAAACATCCATGTCGACTCATCGTGGTCTCCTTGATTACTTTCCGCATTCAATTTCACAGCCCGAAAACTTGTGAGGCGAACAGAAGAAGAACTTCCAGTCAACAATCGCAACAATCCGGGTTTCTCACGGTCTCGAAGAAAATTAGGAGTAGTACGATCATTACCACTCCCCTGAACCCCATCCAATAGTTCTTTACCCAATGCTTCAGCAAGCAAAACTCGCCAGCTCACTCCCTGCTTCTGGGCATCGTTAAAAACTGAACTTCCTTTTAGATCTTTGTAATTCATGGCTGAGATAGAAAGATAGCTTAGTTGCCCCATCACCATTGAATCGTATGCGGCTTGTTGGGCTTTTTGTACCCGGGTGATCAGAAACATAAGCCCTGCAAACAGCAGAAAGAATAATGCAAAGGCCCAGAAAAGACGCTTACGAAAGATTTCTCGGAAATGCATTCCAATCCCTCTCCTAAAGCCTTTTACTAGCCTCGATCCAAATACGGGATCACGGCAGCTCAAACATGTGCATTTTCACCGATCTAATAAAATTTTATTAGAACAATCGATTATAACCATTCAATGCAGCCACGCGATATGCTTCTGCCATTGTGGGATAATTAAATGTCGTATTGATGAAATATAACAGTGTATTCGCTTCACCCGGTTGCGACATAATCGCCTGACCGATGTGAATAATTTCGGAAGCATTCGGTCCAAAACAATGAATTCCCAGAATCTCCAGCGTATCGCGATGAAATAATAGCTTCAACATTCCTGTCGGACAGTTCACAATCTGAGCTCGTGCCAGATGCTTGAACATGGAATGTCCTACTTCGTAAGGAATTTTTGACTCTGTCAATTCTCGCTCGGTCTTTCCCAGTGAACTGATTTCGGGGCTGGTATAAATACCTGTCGGAATATCGCGAATGAGAGCGCGTTCGCATTCACCATTATCCAGATGGCTGGCAGCGTAGCGTCCCTGCACATACGCGGCACTGGCAAGTGAGGGATAACCGATGATATCTCCTACAGCATAGATGTGTGGCAAATTCGTTTGAAAATCATCATTCACTTCAATCTGTCCACGGGAGTTTGGTTCGATGTCTAACGTGTCTAATCCCAGATCTTCCGAGTTTCCAGTCCGACCTGCGGCAAACAGCAAAATATCCGTCTTCAGTTTCTTACCCGATTGAAGTGCCGTAATCACACCATCGTTGGTTCCTGCAATCGATTCATAATATTCACGATGTCGCAGTAAGACGCCGCTTTCGCGCATGTGATAACTTAGCGCATCACTGATTTCATCATCTAAAAAATCCAGGAGGGAATCGCGAGTATTAACCAAATTGACTTTCATACCCATCGTTCGCAGCATTGAAGCATACTCACAACCAATCACCCCGGCTCCGTAGACTGTGATGGAGCGTGGTGTGAAATCGAGATTGAGAATCGTATCGCTACAAAAGACACGAGGATGACTGAAATCAATATCATCGGGCCGATAAGGTCGAGAACCAGTGGCGATGACAGCATAATCAAACGTGATCTCTTCAGTCAGACCATTGGGTGTATCGATGCGAATGCGATGTGGGTCTACAAACCGGGCAGCCCCTTCAACCAGTTCCACACCATTCCGCTCATAAAACGTACGTCGCATGGCAACCTGCTTTTGAATCACCGAGGCTGCAGACTTTCGAAGTTCCGGAAACTCTAAGTCAATCGTCATGCCGGGACGACTCATCTGACGCATGTAGTTATTGACTTCCGACATCCGCAGAATGGCATACCGGAGTGCCTTACTGGGAATCGTTGCGGTATGTGTGCAATTCCCACCAATTTCATAAAATTTCTCAATGGCGATCACAGATTTGTTCTGTTTGATGGCTTGCATCGCCGCCCCTTCGCCGCCGGGGCCTGTTCCGATCACTGCGACATTAAAATGTAAATCAGACATCCCTGAAGTTTCCTTGATTTCTTTTCATCAAACACAACTGAAACGAGCAACCATTTCTCAGCAACCATGTGATGAATTTAAAATTACGATTAAAAATTACGAAAACAATAAATTACCACCATACTGGTTCTGCAAACAAGTCCTGTACCTTCATAGCAAATCCAGGCAATACTGTGCCTCCAGTCATTTTTCCATTAATATCAATCACCTGGCTCTCACTTCCAGCCACATATTCGAGAACTTCCTGCTTGGGGGGATCGATCACCCAAATCAGGTCAACACCCCATTGAACATAGTCATTGACATGGTCACTCATTAACTGACGCCGCTGATTAGTTGATGCAATTTCCACAATCGCCGTGGGTTTTCGCTCTGAAATGGCTTTGTCAGTCTCTTCAAATCGATTCCCACTGTTAAAAATAGCAGCCGGTGGAAAACGCACCGTATCGGGTCCGCGATTGACCAGCAGTCCTAACTCAAAACAAGCGTACCCTTGATCGACTTGATGCAAATAGAGAGAGAGCACTTTCGACAAATTAAGAACAATAGTCCCATGTTCAATATCGGGAGGGTCCAGCGTTACAATTTTTCCCTGGTCGAGCTCGGTCCAGCGACCTGCATCAGGTAATTCGAGCCGGGCTTCTAAAAATTGTTCGGCGGTGTAAATTGGTGATTCAGCCATCCACCCTCCCATCAACATACACTTATATTAATTCAAAACCGCTCTAAAGCAGGTTTTGTTAACACTACTTTATTTTTCCATGCAAACATCATAGCATACAGCCGGTTCGCTCGTCAGTCTCATCCGATGTTTCCCTCCAGCAATCACAATTGATTTACTGCCATGAAAATTCGCCCCTACCATCCAGATGATCTCGCGGTATTGAAAGAAATCACCGTGGAAGCGTTTCAAGGTGTTTCCATAGATCATGGTATTGAAAATGAATTTGGAATCATTAACGACCATGACTGGAAATGGCGAAAAGCACGGCATGTGGAAGCAGACGCCTGCCGCGAGCCGGAAGGCATCTTTGTTGCAGAATTGGAAGGGAAAATCGTCGGATATATCTCGACGTGGCATGACCCCGAAGAGAGCATTGGCTATATTCCTAATATGGCCTTTGTCCCCGAATGCCGCGGGCAGGGCATGGGACGCAAGCTGCTTGAATTCGCGCTCGATCATTTTCGCAAGTTAAATCTTTCGCTTGCGAAAATCGAAACACTGGAACAAAACGCAATTGGCAACCACCTTTATACATCACTTGGTTTCAAAGAAATCGTCAAGCAGGTTCACTTCGTGGCCCCGCTTTCAACATCTTCCACCGATGAAAATTAGTCTTTTACCAATTGAACTCGCTGATTGAGATTCTGCGATATACTTAACGTTTCGCCATTGATTTTACTCTGAAATCTAAAGCTTCATTCCCAGTCGGGCTGATATCCGCCGTAAATGATGTTGTATTTGCATTAGTGAACTTCACAGGAATCGTTTCTTTGGCACCAACATTCATGGGCCCCTCTTCCGAATTCCGAGAATCCCATACCGAACCATCTTCCAGTAAAAAGCGACTGAATGTAACACGATATTTACCTGGTTTGACACCTGGAAAATCTTCAGGCTTTATATTGGGGCCTCCTGGTGGTGACATCATTTGATACTTTCCTGTCTCGTCGGTAACCCCAATCGCAAACCGCGCAGCCCCAGCCTCTTCGGGTGTGAAAGTAATTTGAGTCCCTTCCACCGGTTGATCATCAATGTTGATGATCCCCTTTACTGGGACAAGACCTTCCTTGAACTTTGCGATATCCTGTCCACCGCTACAACCGGTGAAAGTAATGAAACTCAAAATTACGATCCAGATAAGTTGATTAATATACATTTGATAAATCTCTTTTTGATGGTGCACTTGAATAAGTAGAGGTGAAACGGTGATTCGGAATTTCATGAAATGTTAAAATCACAAAGCTAACCTTCGCCGGATCAATCTGAAATTGATCCGGCGGAAAGTAAAGCACTCAGTGTTGTTGCCTTCTATTCGCACTTCCTGAAGGACTTAGGTTTAAAACTCGCCTACAACCTGCCCATCCGAAATGCGGGCTAGATTTAGGACCAGCGTCCGGTCCAGATTCTCACTCAGGAAACGAACAGCGCCATCTCCCAGCAGAAAATGTGCTCCCCCTTCGTGGTAGCTTCCCGCGTAACTCCAACTGGCGAGTTTTGGTGATCTATCGACTCCAGAATAAATATGGTTGTTAATTCCGAAATGGGGATCAATACCAGCCTGTAACCACCCCCTGTAACCCCAAGGTGCAGCACTTCCATTGTAAACATCGTATTTTGTTTCACCCATCGCCAGGGTATTACTCGACCCATCGATGATATCAGCAAGAGAACAATAGCTGTTGTCACCAAACATTCTACGATTCGTGAACGCAGTCAAAGCTGAAGTTCGCCAATCATTGCAATTTGCATGTCTGTAGTTCGCATACACAATGAAATCGTAGTTGGTCTTTCGACCGACTACGCCACTGGCAGCTCTGTACGTCGGAGTGTCTGCTGTAAGCTCCTCGGTCTTAGGTTGCGAAGGACAATGCAAAACGTCGATTTTTGTTTGATGAAGTGCGCCGTTTCCATTAGTGGCCGGGTTACCTAAGACAGTTTGTGAACAACTACCCGAAGGCCCCGTTTGTGCCGAGTAGCCTGGTGTTGAAGCAACTGCTTCTCCCATCGCAGAGTTAAAGTTGTATTGGTTGTAGAGGGCAGTTTGATCAATAAAGGGAAGTAGCATCAGCAAACCGTTTGTATTCATCACCAGACAGTTACCATGTCCAGGCGCAGTATAGGCGGTGCCACAAACTCCTTTGTTATAAACGGAAGCTGGAAAAACACGATGTGTATCATGGTAATTATGTAAGGCTAATCCCATTTGCTTCAAATTATTTTTACAAGTGCTGCGTCTGGCTGCTTCACGCGCCTGCTGAACAGCCGGAAGCAGTAAAGCGATCAGAATTGCGATGATTGCAATCACCACTAACAGTTCAATGAGCGTAAATCCACGACGGTTACTTTTCATGGTCTTCTCCTGTGGTAGAAAGTTATGAAACAGAATTTAAAAATTCCAACCCATCAGCCGGAAGTAATACATCACCACGAGAATCTAAAGCTTAGAAAGCCGTATGAAATACCACGGGGGCATATTCGAACGCTCAATTAATTAAGGTTAGATATTAATTTAATTAACAAACTTATGATATTTACTGAACATTAACGTGTCAAAAACAAAATGATTATTATGTTAATATTATCAAAATATTTCAGCCCATGATTCGACTAGAAATGTCTCAGTTCGCTTCATAAATTGCTGTGTTCAAAAACATATTTTTATATAGACAAGTACGCGCAAACACTGATGAAATAAGAGGGTTTGTTTTTTGATCATACCTACTAAAGGTACACATTTACCCTTAAAACACTCGGTATCTATTACTTGAATCACAGGTAAGTGTCACAGATAAATTGTTTAAAACTCTGAATGAGAAGAGACATAGATTGAATGCGTATATCCCGCCCCCAAAACCAATTGGATTCGCTGTTGATTCTGAAAAGACCAACCGCTAAAACCAATTCTGTAAGAGACAACGTCCCCCTGATCACTTTCAGCGATTACCTTTGTGCGAGAGCAGAACAAGATCTTGGTTCAATTTATTACTTTCATTCGGGTTCATAGCAAATGCGCATCACTGTCATCGGCTCTCAAGGACAACTGGGATGCGATCTGATGTCAACTCTGAGCTCAGATAGACATCAACTCACAGGTCTGACACATCAACAGTTAACAATCGAAGATGCTGACAGTGTGGAATCCGCCCTTACAGAGAGTCAGCCGGAACTGATAATCAATACGGCCGCCTATAATAAAGTCGATCAGGCAGAATCAACTCCGGAAGTGGCATTTGCCACAAATGCACTGGGTCCACGTAATCTGGCATTGTATTGTCAGAAACACAAGATCCGGTTAGTGCATATCAGCACTGATTATGTCTTTGGGCTCGATTCAACACGCAAGTCAGCATATCGTGAAACGGATCTGCCCGGTCCCATAAGCGTCTATGGACAAAGTAAATTAGCGGGTGAATATTTTGTACGTGCAATTTGCTCTCAACATTTTGTGATCCGTACGTGCGGGCTCTACGGAACAGCAGGTAGATCTGGAAATGGCAATTTCGTCGAAACCATGTTACGCCTGGGTCAGGAACGAGATGAACTCACTATCGTTAACGACCAGTACTGTACCCCCACGTCCACGCAAGATTTATCAAAGGCAATCAAAGATCTAATTCAGACTGATCGCTTTGGCTTATACCATGTCACTAACGAGGGTCAAACCACCTGGTTCGAATTCGCGCAAACCATCTTCGATTTCGCTGGAATGGCTGTGAAAACGACCCCCATCACAACGGAACAATATCAGACGCCAGCCAAACGTCCCCGATTTAGTGTGCTGGATTGTTCTGAGTTCAAAGAGGTCAGTGGTTTTTCACTTCCTCAATGG
Organism: Gimesia aquarii; assembly: GCF_007748195.1. Classification (NCBI taxonomy): domain Bacteria; kingdom Pseudomonadati; phylum Planctomycetota; class Planctomycetia; order Planctomycetales; family Planctomycetaceae; genus Gimesia; species Gimesia aquarii. Next base: position 1,301,359 of record NZ_CP037920.1, on the reverse strand, counting down.
AAAGAGGCTTTGAAAACCTATTTGGAATCATAAAATTCATCTCGCCATAAGCATTTTTCTTAAAACAACTTATAACAATAAATCTATTATCCAAACGTGATTAGACAGTAGACAAAGTCACCCGAATTTTTCAGTGATCTCAATGTTTCACCTGTTTAGTCTCAGACATTCAGAATTCAAAATGAGGAAACCATTGCAGCTGAGATTTTGGTTTGATACACTCCCTTTCCGGTAAGGAACCAATTTACCGAAGTCTGTGCATAATCAGAGCTTCAAACGTTGACATTCCCTACTAAAATCAGCATAAAGAGTTCTTGATGACCCACTCAATCTGTGGATCACTTAAGACTTGGAGAGATGGCAGAGAGGCCGAATGCGCCGGTTTGCTAAACCGGTGAGCCGTGTAAACGGTTCCACGGGTTCGAATCCCGTTCTCTCCGTATTCCATAAAGCTCGTCGTAGCCTGAAAAGTCAACTTCAGGTTCGACGGGCTTTTTTATGGTCAACATGTATCCATCATTATTCTTTCGCGTTCTTTTCTCGCAAAAGTTGAGGTGGGAAGATAGCTGGTTTTGAACCGCTTTTGAGCCGCAGGTTCGCTCCCATCCTGCGTTTGTGGCTGAACGGAACTCGGTTGGCATCGGCTTTGATCAGAATCTGATGCAGGTCTGCTCGCATCTTCTTGATGAGTTGCTGATGCTCTTTTTCAAAAATCAAATTGTGTTTTTCATGCGGATCATTTTTCATATCGTAAAGTTCGTCGATATCCCAGATGCCATGATATTGAATGAACTTATACCTGTCTGTACGTAGCGAAAACGTCGTCGGCGTGTGCGGAAAATTGTATTCCCAATAGTATTCGTACAAGATGTTCTTCCGCCACTTGGAAGGTTGCATACTACCGGCGGCAAGTTGTAGAAAGCTTTGACCATCCATCTGGGACGCTGTTTTCCTTCCGGCGGCTTCGAGAACTGTGGGACCGATGTCGATATTGGCAACAACCTGTTCGATTGTCGTGCCGGGTTTCCAGAGTTTCGGACAGACCCCTAACAGCGGTACACGGACAGAGGCATTGTAGGCCGTTCGTTTGTCGATCAGACCATGCTCTCCCCATTGAAATCCATTATCGCCCATGTACAGGACCAGCGTATTATCTGCGAGGTCATTTTCTTCGAGCCACTTTCGTACTCGGGCAATGGAATCATCAACACTCAGTAGTGCTTCGCAATAAAGTCGATAATGTTCCGCGATGTCAGTATCCTGATGATAGGCAAAATCAACTCCATGCCAGCTATTGCGCTGATTCTTGAGCCAAAGAGGTTTGTTCTTATAGTTCTCCGGAGTGTTCGCCATCGTCTTTGGTACGGGCAATGGTTTATCTTTGTAGCGACCGGCGTGCCGCTCTGCGGGATGAAACATTCCATGGACGCCTTTATGCGACAAATACATGAAGAATGGTTTATCGCTCTGTTTAACACTTTTGTTTAGCCAATTGATCGCATAGTCGGTCAGTTCGTCAGTGATATAGCCTTTTTGTGGGACTGATTTTCCATCGATATTCAATGACCATTTCTTTAGATGTTTTGGTGGATAGTAATGACCTTGTCCACGAAACGAGACCCATTTATCAAAGCCAGGTCGCGGTGCATCGGAATGTCCACCCATATGCCACTTACCAAAGTAAGCGGTCTGGTAACCTGCCTCCTGAAGGTATTGCGGGAAGAAAATCGTTCCGGGTTTAGTCAGTACATTGTTATCGACAACACCATGATTGTGCATATACTGACCGGTTAAAATTGACGCACGGCTAGGCGAACAAAGCGATGTCGTAACCATTGCATTTTTGAAATAAACACCATCTTTAGCCATTGCATCCATAGCCAGCGTTTCCGCCCACGGATGCCCTAGAAAACTCATCACGTCGTAGCGATGGTCATCGGATAGAATGAAAACAACATTCAGCGGCTTCGCTCCCTCGATCTTTTCCAGCTTCAAATCCGCAGCAGAAGTCGGAAATGAAATCATCAAAGTGATGAATAACGTAATAAAATATGCCAGAAAAACGCGTCGCATACTGCCTCCAGTGATCATTTTTGAATTCGAATTATGAAAATGTAATGTTAGAAACGAATCTAAAAAAATTATAAACCGATACAAATCAAACGGCCATCCTGTGTGGCGTAATACAATTTCTGGTTGGCAATCGCGATTCCATCCCACATCACAGGGGGAAGTTTTGCTGATTTGATCAACTTGCCATCAACGACAGAGCGTATTTGCAGATCGCCTTGTGAACCTGCGAGATAAATTTTGTCACCTGCATAGACAAGGGCGTCAATCGTCTGTTTTTGCTCGGGATCGAATACATTCGTTTTCCACTTTGCCTTCTCCGCCAAGCGAGTACTTCGCCAGGGCATTGCGCCCTTTCTCGATGCTGCACCCGCGGCCCAACCGGTAATCCACTTCTCATCGAATTTCTCTCCTCCTTCGAGATCAAAGTCCCGGCGATAAATGGTATTTCGTCCCTGAAGTGAACCGATCAGAACATTTTCGCGAAAACTGACGAGCGAACGCTTGGCAGTATATGATTTAATTCGTCTTTGATGACGTGGAGGATAGGACCAGGAACCCCGGGGAACCATCGCCGCTTTGTCACCATTTTTCAGTTTAGAGAACGCGCTCCAGGGTTCGATCGACATTTTTCCGGATTTGCTGTCGAAAACCCAGCGTGACATTGCCACACCATCACCCTCACGATTCAACAGGTCATAATTATCAAACTCTAGCCCTGAGTTTCTGTAAAAACCTTTTTGCGGAACGGTATTCAATCGTTCTACCCAGCGAAGATATCCAAAAGCCGGATCAACGGCGAATATTAAAATTCCGCCATCGGCCAATGATTGTCTGCCCGCTGCAAAGTAAGCAGTGTCATTCACAATGAGAACCGAACCGGCAACAGGCCATGGTGATTCCAGTTGACCGTAGGCAACGATTTGCTCATCAACGGGAGCAGCCTGCATTTTCCAGACAAGTTTTCCCGTTTTCGCATTCAAACAGAAGACCCAACCACTCTTAGAACCAAACAGGCAGAGTCCATTATAAATGGTGGGTGCCGTATCCACCCGACCATTTGCTGTAAACCGCCAGCGAACTTCACCCGTATTAGCGTCCATGGCGATCACAGTATGCGTGTCGGAATGGGCTACATACGCCAATCCTTCTGCAATCACAGGACTGGAAATGGGGCCTTTGATAAACGGATTCTCGTTCCAATCGTCAACAATCGGACCAGTCAAATCAGTGGCTTTACCAAGATCGGTCGTCCAGAGCGTCTTCAATTCCGTGGGCCCGGCTGCGGCGGTGCTGGCGGAACGCCAATGGTCATTGCGATAAGCGGGCCAGTCATCATTTTTCTTTGATACAAAAGTGGGTGGATCCTCTCCACTTTGGAGCTTAAATTCCATTTTTTTGACGTCCAGCTTGCCAATATCGCCTGCCTTGCGCTCGGGAGCGAGAGCGGTATATCCACGTAGCATCGGCCAGCAGGTGCAATGTTTGGGAGTGAGATAGATCAGCCCGTTTGCAGGAATCCAGCCGCTGTCTGCGCTACAATTCGCTTTCGTAATACGGTTGGCATCGACTTCACCGGTACGCAAGTCAGTCAGGTCAAGTTCACCCGAGAAGAGATAATTTGTCGTTGCCACAGGTGGAAAACAGTGTGCCAGGCCTGCGTCATGCGTGCTCAGGGTTTTGCCGGAAAGTACATCGATGGAAGAAACTTGAATTGGTAATCGCTTTTTGTCTTTATCTTTTCCGCCATGTAGTACCCAGAGTTTCTCGTTAATAAACATGGCTCGTGCCTGCCGACGATGATTCATACCAGGCAGGTAAACATGGTCCAGGATCGACTTGCCATCAACGGCGGAGAGAATGTGAATGGCGTTATCGGGACCATTATCGTTGAATGTAGAGACTTCATAAGCAATTTTGCCACCATGATAAACGGCGCGAGTCACCTGAGACAGCCAGGGATAACTGGAATTCTGCCAGCGGACTTTTCCAGAATCATTATCAATGACTACGGCTGTCACTTTCTCACCACGTTTGACATTTCCCTGTAGAAAAGCGACCACGTTTTTTCCCATAACGGCATAACGCGGTGCCGACGATTGGTACTCCCATAACTTTTTTGCGGTCTCAGCATCGAACGCTTCCACAGAGGAATCACAAACGGCTACCAGAATTCCCGCATTATAGAGCAGATGACGGGCTTCTGTCATGGTTGCAAATTCGTGTACGGTTTCTCCTGTGTCGGAGTCTAGAGAAAGCAGCTTTTTATTACTGACAGCAAATAGATAGTCATCACTGGCAACAGGGTTCGGCACAGACCGTGATAAGTTTTTCATCACAAGTTTTCCCTCTTCGGAGGGCTTAAGCAAATCGCGATCCCACAACCGCAGGCCATTGAAACTGTCACGTGTCAGCACACCCGCATAATAGTTCTTACCACCGGCTGTCACCATACCACGCACTTCTGCCTGTGCCCCCACAACCCAGCGCACACGCCGTGGTGGACCAACCTGAGTATCTTTTGAAACGGCATTCCCATCAGAGGCATGGCGTGGATGCGACCAGATATCCATATCAGCCGGAAATGGTTTTTGCCCCACCATCCATGTCTTTCCCAATTTGATTTTGCGAAGATGGTCTAAACCGGTCTGTTTAAGAAAATCTTTAGGAACCGACTCTGCAACTAACATTTTACCTTGAGGAGTTAATACCCTGGCGAACTCGGCGGGTTTGATGTTCTCTGTTGTCTGTTCGATCAGAATCAAATTAACCACGTTTTCGGCAAAAGGAAGTTTTCCGTTGGGATTGAGTTGATCGATAGAAACCATCCCGTAAAGCCCTTGATCGTGTAGCGCCTTGCGTGTCGCCTCAATCGTTTTCGTATCTTTTTCCAGAATACGTACCAGATAACGTCCCGTTTTTGCCAACGCACTGACGTCGGAAACATCTTTTGAGCCAATTTGCAGAACGAGACCACCTTGAGTACCAACCTGTGCAGCGATATTTGTTTCCGCAGCAGTAACACTGTGTGGATAACTGGAAATCAATAAAGTAAAACAAACAACAACGGACATAATCTGAGAAGAGATTCGCAACATGAGAAGTTCCAATAACAAGGCAGGGTGAAAGAGGCCGTTTGTGACTGTTCGTTGATAAACCTCGATCTTATCGGGACGATGTAGTGAATGCAAAGCTAATCCAACCCTCATCAATGCCAGTACAGAAATGAAAGACTGGTCATTTGCGATTGTGAAAAACAAACCTGCGATAGACGAAGAATTTCATCACAAACGATGTGGCAAGCACAAGCAGGACTCTTGTATGGTAGGTACCAAATCCCAGAGTACTCAGAAATAGTAAACTAACATATTCAAGAAATCGAAACGAGCCATTAGTGATTGCATATTGAATAAATTGAATTCCTAAAGGCACTTGGGTAGATAAAAAAACGTACCAACGGCATCCTGAAAAATTAAGGATGAAGGCCACCGATAAGGCAACTGCAAAAGCAATCGATTCTGAAAGACCGATCTGATACAACCCAAACGCCACACAAATATTGGTGATCAGACTCACAAGAACAAGAATAGCATACCGGACACGTTTGGTATGAAGCCGATTTCTTAATTGTGCAGGGTCGTTCATTAAAAAACAGAGATCAGAGAGAAGTTATGTGAGAGGTTTGCGTGCAACCAATATTAACGATTGACCTAAGGGAGGTCCTATCAATCCGTCCAATTTTTTAAGAGCAGGAAGCATACGCTTAATTCTAGTCAATTGTCGAGGTGACATGGTACCTGAAAAACTAGCTTGTTTTTTCAGGATGCGGCATTTGATAAAATAAGGCACGACGCCAAATATATTCATGTAATGAATTCTTTCAACCTGCCATCCCGCTTGAGTTGCTTTTTGTTTTAACTCTGATTTGACATACCGACGATAATGGCCTGACGCAACATCGATACTTCCAAAAAGCCAGCGCCCGGCAGGAACTTTGATCAATAAATATCCGCCCGGCTGTATCATTTTAAAAAACTGACTTAAGAGAGCTTGATCGTCTTCAACGTGTTCCAAGACATCAAAACACACAATCGTATCGATTTTCTTATCCGCGATTTCCTTCAGATCCTCATCAAGATCAAGCTGTGCACATTCAACATTTTCAGATTCCGCAAAACGATGTTGCAGCACCATCATATTTTTGGAACTCAAATCGACAGCCAGCACGTATTCTGCATATGAGCTTAACAGTTCCGTTGCGTTGCCAATTCCACAACCGGCATCTAAGACTCGCTTTCCCAGCCAGGGAGCAACAAGTTCGATAGACCATTGATAGTAAGGTGCCAGTGATTGCATACGTGAAAGTGCTTCAAGATGTTCTGCCTCAAGTGGCAGTTTCTCGATTTTCTGGTTTTCACTATTCGTATTCGCGTCGGTCGGCATTTTAGCCCAATTTTCTGTATTGTTTATTCATTCATGCGTCCCATACTTATGACATAGAGCTAACTCTGACTTCGCTTATCGATCATATCCGCCAGCAGGGCGAAAAAAATGGTGTTCATTCCAAACATCAGCAAAATGATGGACTTGTCCGTAATGTCTTTGTAAATAAAAATGTCGTATGCAATCGAAATCATAAAGGCGACAATTTGAATCGCTGCAAACGGACCAAAGATCTTAAGAGGAGCAAAATAGACCCCCAGACGAATGATTAACTGCAAAAACCGAAGTGTATCTCGAATTGGTTGAATTTTTGATTTACCGATTCTTTGGGAATATCCAATTGGTTCATAATGAATCGTGTAATTATTCGTGAGATGAGCCATCGTAATCGTTGTCGTAAAACTAAAACCATCAGGTAAGACGCTTAAATATTTTTTGGCCAAACTGCGCTTGAAAACGCGAAGACCAGAATTTAAATCAGGAATGTTTTGACCAGCAATCCACGACGCATAGCGCCTCAAGAAAAATTTGGGAATTTTTCTCAGCGTTGAATATTCGACATCAGCAGCAGTTCTAGAGCCAACCACCATGTCAAAATCTTTCATGTTGGCTAACAAGTCACCGATCCGTTCATTGGGATAAGTTCCATCAGCGTCCGTGATCACAATATATTCATGACTCGCATGACGGACTCCCATCTTTAGAGAAGCACCATAACCCTGATTTTTCTCATGTTTTAGAACTTTCAAATCAGAAATGGATTTCTCAAGTGATTCCAATGCTTCGCTTGTTCCGTCTGTCGAACCATCATCAACGATAATTAATTCATGTGGTCCGATGTCAGATAATATTTTTTGAAGGTCAACAATTGCCTCGGGAAGTGCTTTCACTTCGTTATAGCAGGGGACGATTACAGTGAATGGTTGATCGGACATTTTTTGTCTGGATATTTCTATATTTTAAACGAGAGAAACCATCTTCGGCTGGTAGATTCCACAATATAATTCAATAGATCAAAAGCCATGTTTTTATTATAAGAACTAAGTATAAGCTACTTTTTGATTAAAGGTTACTCTTGTTTCCTTCCATATGGTATTAGTTTGCTCTCCGGCTTGTCTGCTTCAATAATCCAAACAGATCGGTCTTTAAAAAAGTCGATCAATTTTTGATTTTTTACAGGTTCTAACATACGCGCCCAGATGACCTTCGAATTGTCAATGTCGGCCCGATTATAGACCCATTCCTTATGGATGTTATGGTCTTGATCGTATTGAACGAGCACAAGATGATCTCCTTCCGTACTAGAAAGTCTGTTCAAAATGCGCTGTCTGTCGCCTGCCCACCGATGAACTGTGAACAATGGATGTTGCCGATAATTGAAAACGATCAAAAGAGTTTTAAAGCCTACGAATATAAGAATGGTGGCTACTAACAACCTGCCAACAGGACGCCAGTTCCTCCTCCATTGATAGACGTACCTTAAGCATTGAATTTGTAATAAAATGAGTAATGAGCCTATGGGAGCCACATAATGCGGATGCCCCTGCGTACCCTGAATCACAACTGAAGTGATCACTAAAATAGATACCATCAACAAAAACAAATTTTTACTATTTCGAAAGAGCGCACAAACTCCACAACAACAAACTAGTAGAACCGCGCTGGAACCTGCGTACGCCAAGCTCATCTTCAGAAGTTTATCCGTCCATTTCTGTTGAGCAGGTTTAAACTGAAGTTCAATCTTTGAATGCTGCTGGTCACTCTCAGTAACATGAACGGAAATCATTCGCGGTGGTTTCTTGTCAGAATCTATGTTTTCAGACAATAAAAGCCCGCTCATTGACGTCGGATAGTATTGGTCCAACCATACTTTGTAAGGAAGTGTCAGAGCATCGCCGGTAACACGATAATTAAAATACCCCATCCAGAGAAAAGCAGGAATTAGTACAAGTACTACGGGAAGAATCATTCTGGAAACAAGGATAGACCAACTCGGTTTTTCCTGGCCAAACAACCAGCAAAGGAGCACAACGGCAATGGGTAATGCCGCTAAAAACCCTTCATAAGGTCGACTATTCGCCAAAATTACTAATCCGATCGCCAATACGATTGATGTTGAAGTTTGTAACCTGTTCTTTATGCGTGGGTATGCGCCGAACAAGAGCGCACCACCAAGTAGCGCAACTTGGCCTCCCCAAAATGTTTGTCCCCATTCAATCAAAAAAGTTGAGTTGAATGAAACTAGAAATCCACCATATACGGCCCATCTTCTGGGTACCCAACCACAAAGCATCCAAAAGATTGCTCCGGAAGCCGCCGCCATTGCCAGCCAGGCTCCCACAATAGGATAGCCAAACAAGAATTGCCCTATCGCAAGGACCATTCCTTGGCCTGGAGGATACTTGGACTGATAGGAAGGCTGCTGAAGGATGTGAAAACTTTCAAAGTGTTCCCACATCGGATGTGTCGGATTGGTCAACCTGCCTGAAGCAAATGTATCAGCCGAGAGTAGATAAGCAAATTCATCATGGACGACTGGATAAGGAAATAAGACACAAAGTCCAAATGCGATTTCGAAAACCAAAGTCAATAAGACAAAAAAGAAAACTCCTCCCGCCACACTATGCGATAATTTGCGTAAGAGAGATTGAAAAAAGCGCACAAAACCGAGACTCAATTGCGGACAGAAAATCGCAATCGCAATGGAACAACCTAAGACGATCAGGGAGAGTTGAATATGCATATAAGAGCTAAATCTAAAACGACTCGATTCTGAAACAACGTGATCTTACAAAAATTAACATTCAGCGTCTGTCCTCTAAAGTCATATTAACCTTCGCCCTCTTTTCGTTGGCCGGCGACGATCAGATTCCAAGTCAACTTCTGAAGTACAGTAGCAGGCAGTCGTTCCATCATTTTGTCTGTGAGGCAGGCAAGCGTAGAAAAAGGAACAAAGAGCCATTGGGGTTTTAAAGGAACTTCAGCAAAAGGAGTTGAAAATAAACCTTGAGGTACAATCTGCACTGATTGCAGCCCCACACGTTCACAGGCACTCCGCAATGATGTCGCCGTCAATTCCTTCTGTTCCGCCGAATACTGAGTGTCGATTTTCTTACGAATCCGCCTTGCGACGGAAATCAGTGGATTGCCAGGATGCGGCTCATTGGCTACGAACCAGCCTCCCGGCTTAAGTAAATGAACGACGTTTTCGAGCATCGAATCAAGATCATCGAGGTGATGTAACAGCCCAATGGCAAAAATCACATCAAACGATCGCTGTGGTTGAAAGTCTTTGATGTTCGCCGCAACAAATTCGACCTGTGGTCCTGAATTGTGCACGCGCGCATAATGAATCAAGTTTTCAGAATAGTCTACTCCACAAAAACTACCAAAGCGTCCCTTCAGATACTTTGCCGCAAAGCCAGCACCACATCCGACTTCTAACACTGTTGCATCGGAGGACGCAAGTGCTGCCTGCAATGTCTGGAAAAGCCGATGCTTCCGTGCAAGTCGTGCTGCGGGCGCTAAATCCTTACGATAGTATTTCGCAGCAATTCGATCAAATAATTCACGGTCGCGAACTGCATGGTCTGTGGCAACCGGTCCGTGTTCGTCCATGTCAGTGCTCTCGGTTCATTGACGATCATTATGATGCAGTCAAAGAGTAATACCAGGGAAGTACTGGGATAGCCTCTCTGTTATGTTTTCACCATTAACCGAACTGCACCAAAGAGTATGTTAAAACAATCATGAATTTGGGAGCATGATAATCGATCAGGATATCCGGTGATAGCCCGATCGTAGAGAGATCATTTTCGGCGATTTCATTTTGAATTGTTAAGCTAGCACTCCGGAAAACTCAGTTTAAGATCTCTTTGATGATATGACCGTGCACATCAGTGAGACGGTGGTCTCTGCCGCCGTGACGGAAAGTGAGGTCTTCGTGATTGATGCCCAGTTGGTGAAGAATGGTCGCGTGAATATCATGGATTGTTAGTGGATGTTCAACAACGGCATTACCAAACTCATCGGTTTTGCCAAAGGTCATGCCTCCTTTAAAGCCGCCACCTGCCATGAAGATACTGTAGCCGTTCACATGATGATCACGACCGCAGGTCGGCGTGACTTTGGGAGTATGTGGCGTACGACCCATTTCTCCCGCCCAGACCACCAGTGTTTCGTCGAGCAGTCCGCGTAATTTTAAATCACTGATCAAGGCCGCCACCGATTGCTCAGTGATGCGGGCATTTTTTTCATGGTTCTGTTTTAGTAAACCGTGCTGATCCCAGGGAGAATTATTACTGTCGAAGCTGGGACAGGTGATCTCGACAAATCGTACTCCCGCTTCAACCAACCGCCGTGCACGCAGAGCTTGCGTGGCATAGTAATGTTGATGTTCGTCTTTGGAATCAACACCATAGGCTCGCTGAATATGCTGAGGTTCATTGCTGATATCTGAGACTTCCGGCACGAGTGTCTGCATGCGAAAGGCTGTTTCATAATTCGCAATCGCACTTTCAATGGGAGAGGGCGACGATGCCTGTTGCGCAAATTGGGCATCCTGCTTTGCTAACAATGCCAGTTTACGCCGTTGCATTGATAGCGAGTCGCTGGGCTTAATGTTGTCCACTGGAACGCCCTTCGCACGCACCATCGTAGCCTGATGAGTGGCCGGCAAGAATGAACTTCCAAAGTTTTCCAGACCGCCGTTGGGAACCCAGTCATTATTCAATACTACATACGCCGGGAGATTTTTATTTTCGGTTCCCAGACCGTAGGAGACCCAGGCCCCCATACTAGGTGCCTGCCCGATGATGCGTCCTGTATGCAGTAAGAGATTTTGCTGACCATGTAAAGGTAGCTCGCCCACCATTGAGTGCACAACACACAATTCATCGGCCACGGATGCCAGCTTCGGGAAAAGATCACTCACCCAGAGGCCACTTTCGCCGCGTTGACGGAAGTTCCAGGGACTACCCAGCCAGACACGACCGGCGCTGGATTGCGAGCGTTTGGAAACCGCGCCCTTGCCAATGGGTTTCCCTTCGTGCGCTTTGAGCGCTGGCTTGAGGTCAAACGTATCCACGTGACTTGGACCACCGTCCATAAAACAAAAGATAATATTTTTTACTTTGGGAGCGTGATGAGGTTTGATTTCCTTTACCGTTGGATTGGCCTCTAACTGCTCTCCCAGTAAACCAGCTAATGCCAGCCAACCAAAACCGGCAGAAGTATTCCTGAGAAAAGTGCGTCGATTCGAAACAGGAAAACACCCCGGACAAAAAGCAGAATTGTGAGATTGGAATTTCATTTCATCTACCGGTAATAAATAAATTCTTTTGTATTAAAGAGCGCATGCGCTACGTGATTCCATAAACTCTGGTTCGCCAGCAAGCTGCGAGGATCCATAGTTCCCCCTAATTCCTGCACTAAACCTGTCCAGCGATTGAGTTCACTCTGATCTGGTTCTCGCCCATAGGCCTCTAAGAACATTTGCTTGATGCGTGGTGCCACCGATTTCTGCTGTTGTTTCAGTAGTTTTGCAGCCCATTCCTGAGATTGTGCCTTCACAAAGGGATCATTCATTAAGATCAAGGCCTGATTCGGGACATTCGTAACATCCCTTTTTCCTGTAGGAAGTTTTAAATCGGGAAGATTAAAACCAACCAGGAACTTAGGCGGGTCCATAATCGACATACGTAAATAAATCGAACGCCGTCCATTTCCATCAAGGGGCCCATTGAATAAACGTTTGGCAGGATCAGCTTTGGAGCGCGGCGGATCAATGGGTGGGCCATAGAGTCGACGATCAAGTTGCCCCGAAACCATCAAGAGCGTGTCCCGGATGGCTTCAGCTTCAAGACGTCGAGTAGGGTAGTGATGCCACAATCGATTGTCGGCATCAAGACGCTTCGCGGCCTCGGTGACCTGTCCTGATTGCCGAAAGGCACGACTCAGAATCATTCGACGGATTAAGCGTTTTGTTGACCAGCCGTCGGCAATAAACTCTCGTGCCAGGTAGTCCAGTAATTCGGGATGCGTTGGCTGCGCCCCCAAATGACCAAAATCATTTGGCGTTCTAACCAGCCCGTTCCCAAAGATCCACTGCCAGACCCGGTTGACGTAGACACGCGCCGTCAAAGGATGCTGAGGACTGATAAGAAATTCGGCAAGCTCCCTTCGACCACTGCCCGGACTTTGTTTGACATTGTGTTGACCCGCGAAGACTTCCAGAAAATCCCGTGAGACCATCGGCCCCGGTTCGTCGACACTGCCTCTGATATTCAAAGGATAATTCACTGGCGATAAGCCTCGCTCGTCCATACTGTTAGCGGTATGTGCAAATGGTAATTGCTGCTCTACACGACGGTACTCGGAAACCAACTTCGCCAGATGAGCATTTTTATCGATCCTGTTTTCGAGTAACTGTTTCTCCCTTAACCAATTGACCAGCTTTACATCTTCCAGACTGGCTCTATCTTCCGACCAGCGCTGGACTGCCGCTGAGAACCAGATGCCGATATGCTGGCAAACCTCGTCACTGTTTTGAGGAGTCGACATTTGATACAGAGACTCAAAGCGTTTTAGCTCATCAGCGGGCGTTCCCAATGCTTCGTGCGAGATAATCTTTGTTACACTGAACCAGCTGCGTTTCTGAAACCCAGGATCTGCCGGGGGAAGGACCTTACTTCCTGCCCGCGCTTTACCTGTCCGTGGCGGGAAATTGGGGTTCAGATCACTGGTCGCGATTTCAAAAGTAAGGCGTTGCACTCCGTTGGCGAGAGGTCGGTCTGCAAACGTCTGCCACCGCGGTTGCGTCCGATTCAGAAAAATAACATTCTCAGTTTGAAAGGCATTATCAGGAACTCTTATAAAACCGCTCCATTCTCCACCCGCCAGTTCCAGACTGACAATTTTTCCCGGAATGTCACGTTCTGACGGTGGCCTGATGGCACCTGGTAATTTGGAAGAAATCGCATGCGTATGATACCCACGGGGCAATAAATGCTGGATCACGTTTTTCCCCTCCAGCGAAATCAAGGGAGTTCCATTGGCGACATAACCATGATGCATCCCAGCTCCTTCGCTCTGCCAACCAGGGGGAAGTTGAGGTTTTTCAAAACTGCTCAGAACTTGAAACCGTTTCTGATTCTGACGCTGATGTGTTTCACTGGCTGTTTTCCATTCTGTCAAAAGCTGCTGCCAGGTCGTTGCCAGTTCTGATTGTTTCGATAATGAAAGCAACCGTTGCGCAGGATATGCGATGTCTCCCAGTTTGAGTTTTGGTGTTTTTTTCCCATCGACTGACGTCAGTCCTAACGCGGCACGCCAGTCCGAAGACCGCCTCTTGCTTTCTTTTTCACTCATTGCTTTCGAAAGTTCATCTGTAAAATGAGCCGCCTGTTCCTGCCAACGCTGTTTTAATGCGCGATGAATTTCACTGCGCAATTGCTTGAGTTTCGCAATTTTTGCCTTGTTCTTTCCGGGCGCATCGATAACCCGGGCTGTCCAGCGGGGTGTCATGAAAACCGCAGCCAATGCGTAATAATCTCGCTGCGAGATCGCATCCAGTTTGTGGTCGTGACAGCGGGCACAAGCGACCGTATTGGCCAGGAATGCTTTGGAGAAGGCATCGACCTTATTGTTAATCATCTCCTGATGAATACCATTAAAATTCAGACTGTCGCCGTGACGATGCTCTCCCATATGATAGAACATAGGACCGATCATGCTTTCATGAAAACCGCTGTCCTCATCAATACGAGGCTGTTTTAGCAAGTCCCCGGCGATCTGTTCACGGACCAGTTGGTCGTAACCGATATCCTGGTTAAATGCGCGAATCAGATAATCGCGATACTCCCACGAGCCTTTGGCCGGATTATCCCATTCGTAGCCATAGGTGTCGGTGTAACGAACCACGTCCATCCAGTGCCGCGCAAACCGTTCCCCAAAGTGAGGTGAAGCCAGTAGTTTTTCAATCAGCTTTTCATAGGCGGCTTCAGAATCACGTGCTGCGTCTGCCACATATTTTCGTACCTGTTCCGGATCGGGAGGTAATCCCGTGAGCACAAAGGCCAGTCGACGGGCTAAGGTACGCGGCTTTGCCCCAGGCGCCGGTTGGAGACCGGCTTTTTGCATTCCTGTGAAAAGGAACCGATCAATGGGCCGATGAGACCATTGATTTTTTTCGGGAAGCGGTGGCTTCACATTCTTCAATGGTTGCAGGCTCCACCATTTGCGGCGTTTCTCAAAAATGGCTTTCCAAGAGAGGGAAGCCGCCTCTTCGAGAGTGGGAGGCTTATCGCGAGAGTCGGGAGCTCCCAGTTCGACCCACTTCACAAAATCCGCAATCACATCATCAGGCAGTTTCTTACCCGGGGGCATTTCAAATGATTCGTGCTTCAACGCATCGAGCAAGAGACTCTCACTGACTTTGTGAGGAACTACGGCTGCCCCTGATTCTCCACCTGACCGAATCGCATCACGACTGTCGACTCGCAAACCACCTTTGAACTCGGTTGTCGCCGCGGAATGGCATTCGTAACAATGTTCAATGAGAACCGGGCGAATTTTATTTTCAAAGAGTTCTAAGCCGGGCCGTGGTTTCTCAGCCAAAAGATCGCTAACCGGGAATACATTCTGAATGAGAGAGCAGACACAGACTGCAATCCACAGATTCAAACGGCAGGCCGGAAACATGGGGTCTTCTCCGGTACATCATCGGGGCAGGAAATGAAACAGAGTTGCTGATGAGAGTTTCAGAATTGACTCCGTTTACAATCACATTGAAGTTTGTTTATGGATCATTATCGTATTTGAAAGAACCTGATAATTCAACAAGAAATGTGATTTTCATCGCTCCCTTTGACCGACAAATCGCCATTGATGGCTGGTTTTTCGAGCAAATAACAATCTCTGAACAACACCATTGTTTTCCTACAAATGGCTCGATTTGCGTTTGGGGATGCGATATATTAAGAAAAGTTTATATATTTGAGATGAATTCCCCCACCTTAGTTGTGCAACCAAAATGATGGAAACTCAATTCCATTCAGCACTGCATGCTAACCAAGTTTTTAATGAATGATTCCTAGAGCATCCTGAAATACCCCTAAGGAGAATTTTGATGTCAAATTCTGTCGACCGTCGTGAGTTTCTCAAAAAAGCGTTGATCGCAGGAACCGCTGTGCCCGCATTAACGACCTCTTTGCCGTTTGCTGCTGCTGAAAATGAAACGAAAAAGAAAGGACCTAATGAAAAATTGAATCTGGCAACCATTGGAGTCGCTGCCCGCGCGTATTCCAATATTAAAGGGACAAAATCAGAAAATTTTGTGGCCTTATGCGACATTGATTCAAAACGTCTCGAAAAAGCGGCTCAAGAGTTTCCTCATGCAGATACCTATGATGACTATCGGAAAGTCTTCGATCGAAACGATCTGGATGCCGTGTTGGTGAGCACGCCCGATCATATGCACGCTCCGGCTGTCGCAGCGGCTCTGCGAAAAGGCTTGCCCGTCTATTGTGAAAAACCACTAACGCACTCTGTGTATGAAGCACGTGTGCTGACCGACCTGGCTGCCAAAGCTGGTGTTGCGACTCAGATGGGGAATCAGATTCATGCCACAGATAACTACCGTACGGTAGTTGAAACAGTGCAGTCTGGTGTGATCGGCCCTGTTCGACGGGTGCATGTCTGGTTGGGCGGTGGAGTTCGTATTGAAGGCAAGAGGGCAAAGGAAAATCATCCTCCCGCGCACGTCAACTATGATCAATGGATCGGCCCCGCTCCTTTCCGTCCGTATGATCCTTCTCACTTCCATTTCAATTGGCGTTACTGGTGGGATTTTGGAAATGGCCAGTTAGGTGACTTTGGTTGTCATTATATGGACCTTCCCTTCTGGGCATTGAAACTGAAATATCCCAAAACAGTGGTTGCCGTCGGTCAGAAGGGACATGCTGGCGAGAATGATTGCCCCAGTCAGATGCGTGTTGATTACGAATTCGGAGCGCGCGAGGACCTGCCGCCCGTGCATATGACCTGGTACCACGGTGGCTGGAAGCCCAAAGGGGCAGAAGTTTATGAAAAAGGGAGTGCCGTTTTGTTTGAAGGTGACGATGGTCGCTTACTGGCTGATTACGGTACAAATAAATTGTTTATGGAAGCCGGCAAAGATGCGAATCCTGTTAAACCGTTCCTGACGCGACCCAAAAGCCACCACATTGAATGGCTGGACGCGATCAGAAATGGAACACCGACAGGCAGTAACTTTGGATACGCCGGTCCTCTCACCGAAACAGTGCTCCTGGGCAATGTCTCTTATCGAGTAGGACAAAAGAAACTCGAATGGGACGCAAAAAACCTCAAAGTGACCAACGTTCCTGAAGCGGCTCAGTACGTCAAACGCGAATACCGTAAAGGCTGGACTCTCTAAAAGAACATTAGAGAAAGTTGCTTCTCGACAAATAAAAACAGCCTGCTGAACTCTGTCTGTTAGATTCAGCAGGCTGTTTCTGTTTCGGATTCATTACCGATATCTGACGACAGATCGATAATAGGGGGAAAACAGTCCTGGTCCCCGTGTTTTATAAACGACCCTGCGAGGAGAATAATAATAGGGTGTCACTGGAGCATAGTAGGTTGTGACTGGCTGCACAACGACAGGTGCTGGCTGATAGTAAACCGGAGTCACTACAGGGGCAGGCACATAGGCTGGTGCGTAATACATCGTTGTGGTTACGGGAGCAGGCACGGCATAAACTGGTGCAGGCCCCACATAAGGAAATGGAGCACGGTAGACTACGCGGCCTCCTGCTTCGGAAACATTGGTCATCAGGAGCAGGCTAGCGACAACGGCTACCCCGGCTAACATTATTCGGATACGCATGAAACAGACTCCTTAAGAGAGGGAAATCGATTTGGGTAAAAGAGAGTCAAAGACCCTCTTCAGTCCAACTCAACCTCAAGTAACACATCCTGCTCAATGATCAGCGCGGCGCTGATTTCGACTTCCCTGCGAGTCACCAGTTACAATATTCACTTGGGTAAGTTGTACCGATAATAACGATTATACAAGGAATATGCCCTACTTCTACCAGCTAGTTCAAGTTTTTTAGCCTGTCTCCAGGTTTATTGTAGCGTCTGCAGGACTGTTTGGACCTGATATCATCGCTTTGAAGCCGCAATGATTGAGTTTGATGAGCTATAGTAGTCTGAAGCCAAAATGCCAGGGTCCTTTGAATCAAGTCCATTATGTTGGCTCCACTCTGACTAAAATTGATTTGATCCAGAAACAAATCAACAAGTCATCATGAATGCTCAGTTCAAGATGTCCTAGAGGGGTTGGAACCTCTCTTTTGCTCATTCTCTTCGGATCGTTTGACATCTCATTCATGACTGGCGGCTTGCATGAGCCCCTGCATAAATCCAAAAGCATGTAACCGACCCAACATGGTATAACCAGGCTCTCCTGCTACTTCTCCCACAAGCTGAGGAACATGGTCTGGGCGAATAGGCCCTTTAAAACCAATTTTCCGATACGCTTTGATTGCAGCGTACATATCGGTTGCCCCATTATCGTGAAACGTTTCTACAAAATGTTCGCGCGTGCCTTTGATATCACGGAAGTGTACATATTTAATATGCTGTCCCAATTGATGAATCGTTGCCGGGATATCAACACCCATTTCAGCAAAGGTTCCCTGGCAAAAACAGATCGCATTCGCTGGACTAGGCACAAGTTTGACCAGCTTTTCAAAACTCTCCACAGAGTTCATGATTCGTGCTTTTCCCATAAAGGTATCGAGAGGTGGATCATCGGGGTGCATCGCCAACGTCACATCACACTTTTCTGCTACGGGAACCAATTCATTAAGGAACCGTTCCAGATTTACCCAAAGTTGCTCACTTGAAATCGTCGTGGAATCTTGCTGCAGAGTGGTTTCAGAAAGGGATACGGCCTGTTCTGCCTGATCGACATCAAATCGAGTCACTAAAGCACCACCCCGTTCGCGTTCATCCAGTTTCGTACGTACCCAATCGGTTCCTGCCATGAAGTTATAACAGAGGAACGGGATGCCGACCCTGTTCATATTCTGTAGCAATTGTTTCATTTCAAGAATCTCTGCATCGAAATGCTGATTTCCCAGCTTAATGTTTTCGATTGGAAGATTTCCTTCGATCGCTGCTATCTCCAAACCAAATATTTGTGCCTGTTTTTTGATGGATTCCAGCCGATCTTGGTCCTCTCCCGGATATCGAATCGTGACGTGAGTCACTCCAATCTGAGAGAGTAATTGCAGGTTTTCATCTGTGAACGGAGTGACAACAGAAGTCAGTTGCATATTCTTTCCAGTTCAAATGAGATTTGGTAATGTATTCTACTTTCGAGCCTAACACTGATCATTTTCCCCTTGATGATACGAACGTGGCATCAAGAAGACGAGAAAATATCAGACTCACTTTGATTTTCTCTAGTAATTTCATAAAAAGCAGTCACGATCCATTATAATTTCAAAATGCAGTCTTTTTTTGCTGCTAGAGTTCTTTCGAGACGGTTCTATTAATGTCATACGAATCACCAACTTCCCCATTATCATCATTCTCGTAACGGTTACAAAACTTCAGGAAAACATAATGTCGAGAAAAGGTATTATTTTAGCAGGTGGTTCGGGTTCACGCCTGCATCCGGTCACAAAAGTTGTTTCGAAACAACTACTGCCGATTTATGATAAACCAATGATTTATTATCCGCTATCATCGTTGATGCTCGCCGGAATCAAAGAAATTTTGATCATTTCGACCCCTCATGATCTTCCCCTGTTTCAAGACCTGCTGGAAAGCGGAGATCAATGGGGAATCAAATTTGAGTATGCGGTTCAACCTTCTCCCGATGGCCTGGCTCAAGCGTTCTTGATTGGTGAAGAATTCATCGGTAATGATCCGGTTTGTTTGATCCTGGGTGATAATATTTTCTATGGCCATGGATTAACGGAAAGCTTACAAACGGCTTACAATCAAGAATCCGGAGCCACTGTTTTTGGTTATCAAGTCAATGATCCTGAACGTTTTGGTGTGGTTGAGTTTGATGATGAAAAACACGCGATTTCCATTGAAGAGAAGCCAGCAAAACCCAAATCGACTTACGCGGTCACAGGTCTTTACTTTTACGACAATGATGTGATTGAAATTGCGAAAGAAGTCAAACCTTCTGCTCGTGGTGAGCTTGAAATCACTACAGTCAATAATGTCTATTTAGAACGCGGAGATTTGAACGTGGAGCTTCTCGGACGAGGGCATGCCTGGTTTGATACGGGAACCCATGAGAGCCTTCAAGAAGCAAGTCACTTTTTTCAAACGGTAGAAAAACGACAGGGACTTAAGATTGCCTGTCTGGAAGAGATCTCATTTCAACAAGGCTGGATCTCGAAAGGGCAACTGGCAAAACAGGCTGAGCTAATGCGTAATACAAATTACGGCCAGTATCTCTTTAAGATCATAGATGGTCTTTCACTTTAAGAGCCACACTTACTAGAGCTGAACGCGACCTATGCCTCGACCATCACTTCAGTAGATTTTAATAAAGCGCAGTTAAACAAGGCCCGTTAATGTCGAAGATGAATCCTGAAACCCGGGAGCTTCCACTCCCATCGCCTGAATGATTGACAATAATAAGTTACTGAGTGGTGGATGCTTCTCAACATCAAATGCGAGGTGTTGCCCCTGTTTCAAACCTAGTTTGTGTCCGCCTGCAATCAGCGTCGGCAGGTTTTTGGGAGAATGTTCTCCTCCCTTTCCTGAGTTCATACCCGAACCATATAACACAATCGTGTGGTCGAGCATGTTGCCACTCTCCTCTGTGGTCGATTTAAGCATATCCATAAATCGTGCAAGCCTGGAGAGGTGAAAACGATCTATGACTGCTAATTTTTTCAACATACCGGCATCGCCCCCATGATGCGAAAGTTCGTGATGATTTTCACCTCCTCCACCAAAGCCTCCCGCTTCTCGTGACCATTCAAACGTGATGACACGCGTGGCGTCGGTCGCAAACGCCAGATAAGAAATTTCCAGCATCACATCGATCCACATCGGTCGATCATGCGCGTTGTGTGGTTGGCTTGCCAGTTGTAACCCTATAGGATCTACTTTTGGTTTGGGAACGTCAATCCATGATTCCAGACGTGTTACACGTTGCTCGGTTTCTCTGACGGAGTTTAGGTATTCATCTAATTTTTGTTGATCTTTCTTTCCCAGTTTTTTATTCAGAGTCGTTGCATCCTGCAGCACACTGTCAAGAATCGACTTTCTTTCTGCATAGCGTTTTAATGTCGCTTGTTTTCCTGCTTTCGTTTCAGGTACAAACAACCGCTCAAACAGTCGTTGTGGGGAACTTTCAGCAGGAATGGGAGTACCACTGCGGTCAAATGAGAGAGTATGGCTATGCCCCGCACCTCCTGTACCCGAAGAATCAGAGATTTGCAGAGAAGGGAACCGTGTCTTTTTGCCATGATATTCGGCGACAATCTGATCGGCAGAAATCGTATTTGCATAGTCGCTTCCCGGAACTGCCGATAAATCTGCGCCCGTTAACCAGGTATCAGCCCCCGAGTGACCTCCTTTGGAAGCAGGATGTCCGATTCCGGAAACAACTGTAAAATCCTGTTGATGTGCTTTGAGCGCCGCAAGTGTCTTTGACAGTTGATATGACTTTCCTGTGGTTTGGGGAACCCACTCTAAAATATTCATGCCATTAGGAACATAACAGCAAATCATGCGGGGATGCTGACCGACCGAGCGATTCCAGGCTTTAAATGTCGAAGGTCGGGCCAAAGCAGAAGGAATCATTGCCTCCAGCATAGGCAAACTGAGACAGACACCAAGCCCTTTGAGCATGTGTCTGCGAGAGAGTGGTTGTTTCGGAAAGGAAGTCATCACAGCACCTCTATGGTTTGATCAACTGTGTTGTTATTTTATTTTGATTGAAACGGCTCTGAGAGCACAACAAATTTAATCAGTGATCTCAATGTATAATTGTTTTTCTTCATTTCTGTGACGGCCAGGTCAATGGTCGGATTATCGGCGATGCCCAATTCCCGCCCTAATGCATAAGTGAGCATTTTACCGCTGAGGCATTTCAGAAACAGCGTTTCCTGTTTCATCATGGAATTACGCAGACCATCCGCACCGGTGAACCGCGTTCCGTCTGGCATGCTGGCAGAAGCATCGATTTTCGGATCGTTGGGACCAATACGGCCTTTATAGCCAAATCCTTCCTGTACGCGCCATTCTCCAGCAGCATTAAAGTTTTCC
This sequence comes from Gimesia aquarii, assembly GCF_007748195.1. Classification (NCBI taxonomy): domain Bacteria; kingdom Pseudomonadati; phylum Planctomycetota; class Planctomycetia; order Planctomycetales; family Planctomycetaceae; genus Gimesia; species Gimesia aquarii. The sequence continues at coordinate 1,279,534 of NZ_CP037920.1, read as the reverse complement.
AGTGCAAACCCAAGGGGATCGATTTTATTATGACAACGTGCACACTGAGGTAATTCCCGATGAATTTCTAATCGCTTTCGGACCGTCGCTTTATCGATACCGGGAACCTTTGGTGCAATGTCACCAACATTGGCGACGGGCAATCCGGGGTCGATACCCAGCAGATTTTTCATCACCCATGTCCCTCGTTTTACGGGTGAAGTCCGGGTCCCATTGGATGTGATTGTGAGAACAGAAGCCTGGGTCACAATCCCACCACGATGTACACCAGCGGGAACATCCACTTTTCTGAAATGGTCGCCTTTCACTGCCGAAATTCCATAAAAGCGAGCCAAACGTTCGTTAATGACCACGAAATCAGATTTCACCAGATTCATCACATTTAAGTCATTCTGCAAAATTTCTGCAAAGAACGCTTCAGATTCTTTGATCATTGAAATTTCCAGATGTCGATCATATCGGGGATATAAATCGGCCGCGGGTGGGTTGGCACCCACTTCACGTAACCCGAGCCATTGGCCGGCAAAATTTTTCGTTAAGGCGCCGGCTTTGGGATCGACCAACATGCGGTCAACTTGTTTCATGAGTTCCGATAACTGGCTTAATTTTCTATTTTTCGCGGCTTCCATGAGTTCTTCATCGGGCATACTGGACCAGATAAAGTATGACAGTCGTGAAGCGAGTTCATAGTCATCCAATTTTCGCGAGGTTGATTGACTACTGGAACGAATCGTTGTTATGCGAGGGGCTTCGGTAAGATAAAGAAAATGAGGTGAAACCAGAATCGCTGTCAAAGGAGTTTTGATGGCTTCTATAAAAGAAGAGGCATCCTTACGCACCTGACGAAACAGCTTTAGCTTGCTGTCAATCTCCTCTTGTGTAACGGGACGACGATAGGCGCGACTCATCATTCGGGAAATAATTTCCGTGGCAGCCTGACGCTCGTTATGTGGGTTCGCTTTAATACTACCCATAATCAGTTTATGACTGGGGGGAGGCCAGGACTCATAGTAGGGTCCTTCCAGTTCGATCCAGTCCACATAGAGTTCGGGACGCGCAAACTGGTCTCCCGTCTGCATCCAGAAATTTTCCAGAACACGGGGAATATCATAAGCATATTCAACGGTGATTCCCGCTTTTTGTGTCGAGAAAAATCCCTGGAACTCATAAATTTGAGGCTTAGAGAGCGGAGCATCAATGTCGAGTTCTGCCAGGACTTTGGGTTGTCCTCCCAGATGTTGGGTGAACTTCAAACGAGGAAACCCGTAGTCATACATCGAATCGGTTTGAAAATGTTTGAGATCTCGTTCAAACTGTTGTTTCGTCCATTTTGCTCCTCGAGGATTCTTACGGTTCTGCCGATCCATTCTGTGCTGAAGTGCCAGCTTGGCAGATGCGACGACGGCTGCTCTTGCCGGCACTTTGCCCGCTGCGCGAATTCGTATGATATAGTTACCCGCATGAGGCATACGAAAGTCCCGCGCATTCAGTTTTTTATCCCAATTAGCGTGATGGATCACTTTAAAACCATTTTCAACTTTGTTTTTCCCCCCATTCACAATCATTCGTTGCCCATCGTAGACAACTCGATTTCGATCGGAATCTCCTGAATCGGGTTGAATACGCCATTTCAAAGTCGGTGGTGCGTTTGTTTCAACCAGTGCTTTATCCAAAATCTTACGCGCGGCATCCAGATAAAGTTCCAGATGCAGCGGAGAAAGCGTCAAGGCCCCCCCGTTATTGTCAAAGCCTCCCGCTGGCGGATCCTGTGGGAAACCGGAGGTATCAAAATCCAGCCCGATCAAATCGCGAATCGTATTTCGATATTCGGCTCGATTCAGACGACGCAGCACAATCGCCGAATCGCGATTGGCCAACTCGGCTTTGACCATTTGACTGGTGATCCAGTCAACCACTTTTGCAACTTCTGTTGTCGTCGGCTTTCGTTCTCCATCAGGCGGCATTTCGTGCCCGTTGAGAACGTTCACGATCTCTCCCCATTTCCCTTTTGCAACAGGTTTTAAAAAATTGTTTTCGAGACTGGAATCCACACGAAATTCATTGTCCTCGATTCCTTTTCGATGGCACCTCAGACAATACCGCTTTAAAAAAGGGGCCACAGTTTTTTGATAACCAACAGAATCCGGACGCCAATTCTTAACTGATTGTCCCTGGGCGACATCGGCTAAACACACACTCAGAAACAAAGTGCTGCCAACATAAACCAATTGCTTAGAAAGCCACTTCATAAATGGATTCCAGGATGAAAAACAAACAAAAAAATCTGACCAATTTGTTGCAAATGCATAGAAAAACAGAGTTGTTATCAAGAACTCGTCATTTTATTGTCTTTTGCGACACGTTGATAACATTAATTTTGATATTATCAACAATCGTTAATAAGAACAGGCAAAGCAACCCTCACATTGACAGCCGACCAAATACTAAATACCAGATAGACAATCGACGTTTGATGGGAGCACTATTTTCATTCCACTCAGATGAATCCAAAGCCCATTTGTTCCCGAGGTTATCGTGGGGCAAATTCAATTGACACTGCGTCAATATGTTCATTTTGCGAAGCATAACTTCTTTATAACCTGCAAAACCGTATATCTCTGATTCAAGAATCGGATCATTGGCAAGAATCTAAGGAAAAAGCTTCGCGAGCGACTATAGTTCTCTTTTATGATCCATTCTTGAGAATCTACATCAAAATCGCTGATTTTAGACTCGTTTAAGCAACGAACCAAAACCACAGTCATTGAATCTGGAATGATCATGAACGAAGCTTTGCAATCAAACAATCATCATGCACGGACCTTGCTGATTGCAATTTTGATTTGTTTCGCCATTCTTACTGGTGCACGATTAAATCATATTTATCTTGTCTCTCCAGATAGTGGTGACTATATCTTAATGGCACGAGGGCTTAGTACCAGCTTCGAGTATCGCCAATTCGATTTTCCTGGAGAGCCTTATTTCACAGTGCGGCCTCCGGGAATGTCCCTCCTACTCATCCCGGCTGCTTTGATTGCCCCTTACAATGCAATCCTTGCTAAGGTGACAGTCATTTTCACCTCCATTATCATGCTGACTTTGCTTTATCTATTTATGTGTCAACTGCAGAATTTTGCAGGCGAAGCGTCTCCCAAACCAAAGCAATCTCTCCACTGGCCAGCCTTGTTTATCATTCTACTTCTAGCGACTAACCCTTATATTTTACTCTTTTCCACACTCATCATGAGTGAAATCCCTTTTATGGCTTTTACCATCGCCATTCTGTATCTCATTTCTCATGATGAAGAACAGGTCAACAAACGAAAGCTTGTTCTCTTAACCTGCTTATTAATGTTCCTCCCATTGATTCGTACAATTGGTGTTGCCTTAGTTCTGGCCCTGGGGATGTGGGCCATTGTGAAGCGGAAACGTTGGCCTTATCTGATAAGTGTAGTCTGTTCATTCGCAGCAACTGGCTTATGGATGCTGCGAAACAACTCTTTCAAATCTGATGTTTATTCTGCGGCAACAATGGGAGAAATGAAATCGATGGGTGTTCTCGGTACGTTTCTCTCCATGCTGAATCGATCACTCATTCACTTTGAAAGCTTGTGTCAAAAATTGTTTCCCAATATGCCAGGAGTGATCCCCAGTTATGAACGATTTGTGTTAGATGGCAATCATGTTTTACCAGGGCCTCAATTCATCTATTATCTTTGCAGCATCTTCATTATTTCGATCGCCATTTATGGTATGCTGAAATGCTGGAATCGAGGAGGTGCGGTCAGTTTTCTCTATGTGTGCATTACATTCGGTATTCTCTCTATATGGCCTTGGATGCAAGCGCGCTATATCTTCCCGCTGTTACCAGTCTTTCTGGCTTTTCTCCCCGTAGGATTTGTGTGTATTGTTAATCGTCTTTCTAAACAAAACGAAACAGCAAAAAAGGTCATGATGGGTCTCGTGGTGCTACTCGGGATCGGACTATTCGTCTCACAGGCTAAAACAGACTACAGTATGATTTACGCAAATCAGAAGCTCATTTTCCAAGGTGATGAATTTTATCAAACCGAATTCCCTTCAAATCACTACAGCGATTTTGTAACTGCGGGTAATTGGATCAAAAATAATACTGCTGCGAATGTACGAGTTCTCACACGCCGAAACGATGTTGCCACGACCGGCCATCGATTCCAGAAACAGATTCACTTTGAACAAAAAAGACCAAACGAGTTGCGTACAGCAATTCAAACATTCGCACCGCAATATCTGGTGAGCTTTGATAAAACAACAGTAGGCGCGTTCCCATGGCACTTACTGGATCATGATCTTGTCTACCGCCTGACTCCGGTTTACGAAAAAAAAGGAGTCGTAATCATTGAAATACAACCGAATTATGAAGGAACAATCCGTCATCAATACTGGCAGAAAGACGAACCAATGGACATTGCCAGGAAAGCGTTCGACAAATTTCCCAATCGACTTTCGTCACAGGTAAACTATCTTCAACAGTTACTGCAGGCGGAAAAATATGACGCAGCCATTTCATTTGTTAAGGAACTGCCCGAAGTTAGTGATGTCCGAATCGTCAATTTTCTGGGATGGGCTTATGTCGGTAAACGCCAATTTAAACAAGCTCTACAAGAGTTTACCAAAGCGACACGTATGCCAGGACAAAAATTAATTAGTCAATCTATCCGGCGTGGAATGATGCTCTCAGAAAAACGGCTGGCTGACAAAAATGGTTCTGGTGAATTAGCACCATCAGAAACTCCCAAGAACAATCTGCGAATTGCAGAAGAGTATTGGAAGCTGGCACACTTCGATAAGACACATGAATATACACAAAAAGTTTTAGATTCAGATAAAGCAAGCAAAGCAGAAATTGAAAAAGCGCATCTCTTAATGGCTCGACTTCATTTAATCAATGGGCGTACGGCACAGGCACTGGAAGAGCTAAATCGAATCCAATCCGCAGAGAATCAAGAGGTAAACAGATTACTCGATATGGTCAAACTCGAAAAAATGATTGCCTCTCTGTTTGAAAAAGGCCAACTGCTAGACCAGAGACAACTTGATTCCCTCTTTCAATTAGTTTCTATTTATCAAGCAGAGGGTGTGCCCGGAAAGGCACTGAAACTGTTGACTCAAGCACATGAATTGGCTCCCGATAATTTGGAGGTATTAAAGTTACTGGCAAAGTACCAGCTCTTCTACAACCAGGTCCCTGAAGCAGAAGCAAACTATCTCACGCTCCAAAAAACAATGCCAGAAGACCAAGAGATCAAGGATGCACTTACCAAAATTAAAACGCTCCAAAAAGCTCCTCGTTTCTAAGGGTTTTCTGTGTAAACTATGATGTAGCAGTTATTGATACTTTCTCATCCTTTAAGTATTTGTTAAAAAAGTGAGCCGATGGAAGAACAAATTGAGTGTATCGGCGGTCCATTGGATGGGAACATTAAAACATTTGTCGGGCAGCAAGTCTATGTTCCTGTCATTGGTCTGGCTGAGCATATTTTCAAGCCAGGAGAAAAAATGATCCGAGACACAATGGGTTTGAGAGGCTGGGATATGTATAAACACAAAGAGGGAAAATATCACTATATTGGAATTCAACAAGGCAATCCCGACGAGTAAATTCACTGGTCGTTTTAAGCCATCAAATTCCTATGATTTTAAAATTCTGTCACTTTTAATATCCAACATCTCCATTCATAACAGAAACCATTTCCAGACGATGACCAAACTTATTCTTGCCAGTTGGCTTGCTGTTGTGTTTTTTTCTGCAAACGCAGGACTCGCTGCCAATCCTGAAGTCACAAACAAAAAAAAGACTGCACAGCGTCTGTACGATGCTGGTGTGCCAGAGAGCGGTTTTCTGACTCTCGAAACAAAGAACTACACGGTTCCCATAGATGCTGCCAGCGGTTGGACCATTGAGAAGATGTTCTATCGCGGTCATCTATTTAGTCTGAATAACGGTCATTACGGAACCGTATTGAAACCCCAGGAGGGGCAGTGGTGGGGTACAGGACACAAAGAAGGGGGACGAGAAGTCGTCCATCGCTTAAAACTGATTGTGGATGGCCAGGATGTTCCCATCACAAAAACGGGAGAGACCATTACTGGTAAACGGATTCAATTCATCAAAGAATCGACCATCTGGAAATTTAAAGTCCGTGCCAAAGTGATTCTTACAAATGACTTTGTTGAAGAACAGACGGAGATGGAAGCCCTGGAAAATTGTAAGACAGATTTACTTTACTATTTTATGCACTGCTTCCCTCCCTCGACAACAAACTGGATTGCTCAACTCCCGGATGGATCATTCGAAGCAGGGGAGTTGTCACATTCAAAGAAAATGGCAGTCAGCAAAAACACAAGTTGGGTTGCTCAATTCGATCCGGAAAATCAACTCGGTCTTTTATGTTATACTCCCAAAGTCATCGCAGGTAACCGTAGTGCCAGCCACATTTGGGACCTTGATCGTTATCACAAATACTATCTCCGCCATAACAGCGGACAGTCTTTCAAAAAGGGCGAGAAGCTTGACTTCACAGTAATAGTAAAAGCAGTCCCCAACGAAACGGGCGATTGGAAAGAAACAAAAAAAGCAGCCTCTCATCTGATGAAGCAGTTTCCAGTCGTGAAATAATCCTCTTTCATGTCTCTTGTAAAGAATAAGGGGTCAAGTATGACATGGAGAAAAGGCCAGACCTGGAAAAATCGAATCTTGATACGTTAAATACCAGTTTAAGCTTATCACTTTGCTTCAATCACCAGGAGTAAGAAACATGTCGGAGAAAGAAAGAGCCGATGAAGATATTCGCGTTTTCAATCACAAGTTTAAATGGGAGTCTCTTCGCTCTGTGGTTTTCTGGAGTTTCATCGCACTGGCTACCCTCTATATTTTTAAACCACATGAGTTGCAAGATTCTATAAAACAGTTAGAGCTCGAACTTGGTAATCAAATCAAAGGCAAGATGTTCGAACAACGTGTTGGTATTCTCGACGACTTTATCGTTAAGAGCGATGCATACACAAAACATGTTAATGTAGTAGCCGAACACGCAAGACCAGCTGATTATCATTCTTATGAAGAAGAGTTTGTGAATTCGTATAATCTACAGCTTGCACGTATGAGGGCAGTATTTGGAGATGCGATAGAGAGTGAAATCCAACAAGCAGAAGCGCAGAGAAAAGCATTACACAAAGCTTTGAGAGTAATGAAACAGTACAAGGATGAGACAAAGAAAGACTATACAGTTCGCCCTTTGGAAGGAATCGAGATTGAGAATGTGTCACAAGAGCGGGATGCACTCGTCAAAAAGAATATCGCGATCACGAAAAAAGCAATTCAACTCCAGTTTTCAGGTATTATTGAAGAGGATTCGAACGTCAGTAAGAAATAACAAGCCGAACAAAAAGGGGTCAGGCATCGTTTTGAAGTCCGCATATTCTGAATGGGTGTGGCGACCACTCATTTATGCGAGAACGCCGAACTCATCGCTGCTTCCCCCATCGAAACCATAGACGCATCCGCCCCTCTAACCAAACCGGAAACCGCTTTCCAGTATCAGACCCCAGGCAAGAGCACGCAACTAAAGATTTTCAGTTTTCGAGTGAAGTCAGGCATGGATACGCTGTATTTATAATGAAAGCTTTTTCTATTGAGATTATTTCTATCGATGAATCTTGTTCAACGTATGAATCACAATCATTAATTGAAGACTCAACAATAACATCGGCTTCTCTTTGACTAACTACTTATTAATAATCCTTGCACAATTATACTAGCCTGTGTCCAGGTTTACTGTAGCGTCTCCAAGACCATCTGGACCGAGTATGTTAGATTGAGTCACGATATACTAAAATGTGATGCGCTATAGTAATGACATTTATGGTTCCTAGTATCTCGCCTACGAGCACCATTGAACCCAACTGGGACGTATACTTTTTTATTGGTTGGTATCATGAATCAATGGCAATCGAAGCACAAATTTAAATCACAGTAGTGAAGACGATAAATGCAATTTACACTTATATTTTGTTGTATTGGAATACACCTCATGCTGTGTGCTTGCCTGAAATGGGATTTCATTATGAAGAGCCCAGCAACATCAATTTTTATAATTCTCTATGGGCGAGGTTTTGCGCGTGTTATATATTTTATGTTAGGTCTTTTTTGGTTTGCGGTCGGCATCTCACCATTGCTTTATGTGATCATAGATGGCTTTCCTCACATATGAATTCTAGGCGAGACCAATAATGAAAAACCTAACCCCCAAACAACAGAAGATCCGGATTGCGGCAGTCGACCCGAAAGCGAAGAGTATCCGCTCGATGGAGCCAGGAATCAAAACTTGGCTTTTTGATGAATCCTATTTTGAGATGCTTCAACCTCACGGTGAGCATATCGAAAAGTTTCTTAGAGATCCAAATCAACATACAAGCAAAAAGCAGTTGACGACGCTTGCATCAAAAGGTTGGTTAGTGGGTATTGATCACGAACCCGAAATTGTTGACTCGGACGGAGTACCGGGCGTCGATTTTGTCACCTGTCGATCTTTGCGAAAGAAGCCTCCAAAGGACGGCTTTTGGTATGACCCCATCGAAGCTGTTGTGTCGCTGCCAAGTGGAAAGCTTTGTGTCGCGTACGACGAAACGATTTTTGCGCGCGGTGAGCTTGGCGAGACAGAGTGCCTCAGATTTTTGCCAGGGTTTTACAAACTTTCGGTGTTCACACGTGTTTTTGATTCTGCGTTTCCCGGTGGCGAGAAAATGGAGATTCCCGATCTGGCCATCTATATGACGAAGTCAGAGTTGTTGCAGCACCCGTTTCGGCCGACGGCGACGACGGTTCCCATTCATCCGCCTGAACAGGATTTAGCAAAGCTGAAGCGGAGAATCCATGGCGTGCCAGATCCTCCTGATCAGAAGCCAAGTTTCAAGGTGAAACAAGGGCATTGCGAGACGACCATCAACTACGTCGATTCAATTGGCATGCTGCAAATCATGATGAAACCAAAGGATCGAAAACGTTTTGGTTTCGAAGAAGGCCGAGTTACGGTTTTGACAATTGGTGAAGGCAAGACCCGGCAGAGTTTGCACGTGATCATTGCACCAGAAAAAGGATTTGACCCAAAGACTTGGCCTGGCATTGATCGACTGAAACGAAAAGTGGATAATCTTGCTCATACGAGGGTGGCTGGCGACCATGTCTTCGTTGAAATCATTAAAGAATCACGAAAGAATCCATTAGAACTGAAACCTGGCCTCCAAGCTGCCGCAGTGCTTGAACTGACTGACATGGAACCCGTTGACGCGAAGTCGTCTAGCAAAAAAGCGAACAAGAGTTCTGCTGTTACCAAGAAGTTTCAAATTGATAAGAAGTTGTTGGGTGGTTTTGTCAATCAGCTGGAAATGGCCGATTCGTGGACGCTTGCATTTCTATTTGACCGAAAGGGAGCTTTGTTCCTTGGTGCTATCTGTATTCATCCTCCGCAGGAGTTCACCAGTCGAAGCGGCAAGAAGGAAACGCTCGCCGCGGGTATCACCGCGGCTTGGGGAAAGTTTCGTGGTGGCGATGAGGTCGAAAAAACGTTCCGAGGTTATCCGGAGGGTATCGAGCGTGCATTGAAATGGGTCCATCAACAGGCAATAAACTGCCAATTCTCCGTTAATCGCACTGAGCTAGAAATTAATGCTCCCCGAAAGTATAAGATTGATCGTCGCCAAGCCAAACGAGATGCAAAACAACTTGGCATCGAAGTGTTTACCGACTAGCTCCAAATGGAAATCGATTTTCGCTGAGCGAATTGTTAGAACATTTAGTCAGATTCACCAGTCCACAAGATTCTATCCACCACCAAAGCCCCCACTGCAGAACCGGCTGAAGCGCTCGCAACATTCGCAATAGAGCGCGTTGTTTGGTATCAGGTGCCAGAAGGGATACGTGGCGTTGTCGTACGTGATCAGAACGAGAATCTATACATTGATTTGCTATTAGAGCCTGCGTCACATTATTATCAAGTTATGATGGGCTATCACTTGGAGCCGGTGTTGCAATTGTTCTGTTAAACATGTCATTGCTAATTACTTTCCTTAGTCCTTCAGTTCCTGGTCTTTCAGATAATTTAGGCTTAACAAAAATCCTTGAATACCCATTTTGGGTTGATTGGTTTGGTTGGTCTGTAGGAAGAACCATCGGCGGTCTTGTTAGTTTTATTGTACCAAGTGTTTCGGTCTCATTATTTGGTGTATTGTATGTGTGGCTCATTCGAAGAATGCTACCCAAAAAGTATAAATTGTGCACACCTTGGTTAAAGCCAGAGGACGAATAAATGGTTAAGACGAAGATTGGTGGAGTGGTGACGTGACAACTTGGCAATATATCGCATTGGGTACTGTTGCTGTCTTGCTATATATTGGCGCGACTATTTTTGCAGGTTTAGCTGATGAAATGCTTCAAGCAGTAAAGCCACTCTGGTTAAATTACTTGATTTATGGTGGATTGATCCTCTTTATCATTTGTGGTACTTGGTACGCGGTAAACATCTTCTAACTCACAAGCAAACTAGCAAGTCTATCACTTGGAGCCTGTGTTTTGGGGTGAGCAGATATGATTGACAATCTTCGAATACAGTTTAGTGGAGTGGTGTCGTGATTAACTTATGGACCCTAGGAGCTGTGTTTCTTTTTGTAAATTTCATGATTGGCTTTTACATACTTATTAATGCATGTGAAATCCATTACAAAAAGGCGACTTTTAAAAAAGGGCAAGACGAGGAACGGCAATTAAATATTTCAATTGGGGATCTTGTGGTTTGTATATTAATAGCGACATTCTTCATTAATCAATATATTGGAGTAACAAATTTCAGTATCTGGAGAACAGGTGGAACAGAGAGTGACTATATATTTGCTGAAATCGCTCCGTTAAGATCAGATATTGATTTACATACTTGGCAAAGGGTGACATATCAAATTGGGTCATGTCTCTCTGTCTCATTATTTGCGGCAATTTATTTATGGCTTACCCGTTGTGCACTCCCAGAAAAGTACAAGTCGTGTATCACTTGGAGAAAGCCAAAAGACGAATAGATGGTTTTTACGAAGTTTGGTGGAGTGGTGTCGTGATTAACTTCTGGGTGTTTGGGTTTCTTGCTTTTTTGATGTGTATAGCATTAGGTTTAATAATTGAACGTGCAGGCAAAGCTTCGCTAAATACGGTAGCACGTACATATCTTACACTTCTGAAGACCGAAAAACTCTGGGTAAGATTTGTTGTCTCATTTACATTAGTGGCTATCTTTGTTTTTGTTTATTGGCTAATTTTCGGATGACTGAACCCAACTGGCAAGTCTATTGCCTGTAGTTTTTATTGGCGAGCGGGAGTTCGGCGATGAGTAGAGCTATTTACTGCTACACACAAGATGGTTGTTTCGAACATGTGATGTGTAACTACGCACCATCAGTACTCCAGGAAATCCATGCCTCTTTTGGTATTGGAAAGTATTATCTGGTCAGTTCAGTTTCACCGGATGATGATTCATTCGAGCTGATTGATGTCAAGCATCCGCAACAAAATGTAGATATTATCGGGGATGCCTTAATCCTCACATGGGAGGAGTTCAAGAAACTCAAGCAGTGCAGACGCAAGTTGGTTAAAAATCCAGCGAATAAAATGAGTGATCCATTTCTGAGTGTAGTCGATGGGTTAATTGACTACATCAGTTCACATCAAGAAATACAACATTTTCAATTTCACGGCGAATTTTAGTTCGTCGACCAACTGGGATGTATACCGCAGAAGGAATACAAAATGAGTCGATTACTAATTCTATTCGCACTACTTCCTGCTCCTCTATACGCAGAACCCACAACGATAATCCACATTCTGAATTATCATTACGTCACACCTGAAGTCTTCGCAGCTGACTTAAAAGACCAGGACAGCACGATTACCCAGGAGCAAATTGACAAGCAGTACTTTGAATTCCTGAAAAGAGGGGGATCGCTTCAGAAAGAGCAGGTAAAGCTGCTCAGACGCTTAATCAAAAGACGCAAGTTGAAATCAGTCTATATCGAGGGGCTGACTGAGAAGAACTATAAAGGCACAATGCGTTTTATAGAAACACTTAAGAATTATGAAAAGTACAAGACACCGCCTGAAAGTAGCTTCGACAAATTGGTAGCAGCACAGAACAGACTCGATTTACTTGAACTTGGTGCAGCTGGTCAGTTGGTTGTGAATGGAGAGCTTGAAACATTGCTGCCCGCTGAGGATTTAGAAGCAATGGAAGCGGCTAATCCAGTACGGGATGATGGAAAAATTGTCTTTGACAAAGAAGCCGACGAGAGGCGTGAAGATGCAATTGTAAGGAACCTTTTGAAGGGTAGCGGGGTTGTTGTAATTGTGCTTGGGGAAGATCATGACTTGCGGGATAATCTTAAGCGATTAGGACCGGGGGTTAAGTATATTCGATTAAAGGTTATGCTAGGTCACAAGGAACTAAAAAAGATGAAGGCAATACATAAACAGTTTCTTGTTCTACAAGAAAAGAAAGCGGGTGACACGGAATGGGCTCGCTTCGAGAAAAAAGTCCACACTGAAATAGACTCTGACATCAGAAATCTGGAAGCATTTTCAAGCTCTGACTACCCTCATTTGCAACATTTACTATGGGCAAGTAGAGACTATCTTTATCCGATGCTAAAGGATGCTCGTACGGAAAAGAACCGTGACCAGGATAAGTTTGAAAAACATCTTAAAGCAGCGGAACGCATTATTAACAATCAAGTCCGCAGAACAGGACCGTGAATGTTATGTCAGATAATCTAGATCCAGATGCTAAAATACAAATTTTGCACAAGCAACTCAGGCGACTTCGTGTAGTGATGGTGTTAACTACCTTATCGCTTGGTTGTATGTTGTATTTATTGTGGGATGCACTTCAGTCTCATTATGCACTTAGTTTAAAGGGGTTGTTGCTAATTGTATGCGTGCTGCTGTTCTCCACGACGTTAATTCTCAACCGGGCTGATAGTTCTCGTCGCCGAAAAAAAATACGTGACCTTTATTCGAACAAAACAGGCTAAGCTAGTAGCTACAGTGCTGGGTAAGCGGACGATTGATTTGCACTTTGAGTTGGGGTAGAAAGGCTCTGTTTTGTCCGGTTATAGAAGAGTAACAAAGTGCTGGCTGGTTCTTGCAATATTATGCATCTTCTGTCTCGTGTTGCCGTCCATAGTTGACGCACCAACCTACATTTTTCTGGCTCGACTCCACTGTGTTTCAACTTTTTTGGTCTCGGTGTCGTGCGCTCTTCTCTCACTATACGATTATTACAAGCATAAAAATCGGTTCGCGATCTACGGATTAGCAGTGGGTGTCATTACGCTGCTTTATGTCCCTACTTTCTATTATTCTGCCTTCCATATTAAGGGGCAGGTCACAATAAAAAACGTCAGTGGTACTGGGTCATGAAGCTGCAGTGGATCAAATACTAGAAAACGCTGTTCCTCATGGGGGATCGTAGTGGTTACAATCCATGAGTGGAGCGGTTCCAGGCTGATCCATATGGGAATTCTCGGATGAAGTAGTTTTTTTATAAGAATGACCTTAATACTATACATTTGAATAATTTCAATTCTGATTGACCGGCCTCTGTGCCTACTGCAAAAAATATCAATGTTTGGTCATGGAATCCTATCGCTTGTTTGAATTCTCAAAAATTTCTGCTTGCCACTTCTATGTCTGAATCGTACCTTAAAGAGGGCAAACATATTCACTTATTTAGGAAATCACTCATGCCTCGCCGAGGTTTTACGACTATCGAACTGCTCGTCACAATCGCAATTATCAGCGTTTTGATGGCGTTGATTCTCCCGGCCGTACAACAAGCTCGTGAGGCTGCCAGACGCACCCAATGCAAGAACAACCTCAAACAAATCGCACTCGCGACGATTCAGTTTCATGATAACATTGGGAGCTTTCCTCCGGGACGAATCATTCCCAGACCAGGTGATCCACAGGAATTATCTTGTGGTCGAGATACCCCCAGTTGGCTTGTGCGCATTCTCCCCTATCTTGAGCAGGGAAACTTCGCAGACGATTGGGATATGCGAGAAAATTTTCAAGATCACCCCGAAGAAGTTCGCACCAGGGCGATTTCCACGTATCTTTGCCCCTCCCGCAGATCTGCTTCCACCGCAAAGATTCCCACTGTCACGGTCGAATTCACAGCTTCTTGCGGTTGTTCGGGGCCGCAAACATTTTTCAGTGGTGCAACCGGAGACTACGGCGGCAACCATGGTGACCTTTCTCCGGGTGCCATTGGGTTCACTTCGGATTTTTATTGGGGTGGAAACGGAAACGGCGTAATCATCAGCAGCCGTTCCTTCTGTGTGGCCGGTCAACCACGAGACTGGATTGATAAAATTCGCAATCGGGACATCACGGATGGGTCTAGTAATACGATTCTCGCAGGCGAAATGCACGTCAACGCTCAAAAAATTAACCAAGCGCCTGATGATGGCACAATTTATAGCGGATGGCATTTCAGTTTCAGCACACGCATTGGAGGTGTCCACGTTCCACTAGCTCCCAATAAGGATTATGTCGACACCAGACTTTACAGCTTCGGAAGCTGGCACCCCGGTGTCTGTCAATTCGGCTTTGCAGACGGCAGTGTCCACGCTCTATCTACATCTATAGATGAAGAAATTCTTGGCTACCTTTGCGTTCGAAATGATAATGAAGTCACAAGCGGCTTTTGAGCGGGTCTGGGATCCCTTTATCAGCAACGAAAAGATATCTTGATCCAAATTTTCTGTAACGAAACAGAATGCTCGTTCAAGTTCATCAGACTCACCAGTCCACAAGTTTCTAGCCACTGCCAAGGACCCAACCACAGAACAGGCTAAGCTAGTAGCCACAGTGCTGGGGAAGCGGGCGATTGAATTACGTTATGGAATAGGCTAATAGGGTTAAGCGAGATCACAGAGGGACTCATGGTAGATTCTGGAACTTTCAACCGATTGTCAAAAGAAGAACGAAGTGAGTACCTGTCTCATAGGCCAGGATTTATTGAAGCTGTGCTGAATAAATCGTATGCAGGCGATGGCTCCGATTTCGCAGAAAAATATAAACTCCAAAATTCGAATGGGCTTTGGTATTTGGTAGGACCAGAAGATAATAAACCCTTTGCAGGCATACAATCAAAATGCAAAGCTGTAATCGAAGCACTCTTTACAGATGCAGTGCAGAACTATGGGAGGTAGATTCGACTGGGAAAGCGTGCGATTGAGTTGGGGTAAATAAGAACGCCAGTGTTAGTGGCTTTGCTACCACACTTCACGAATTTCATTTGAGTTAGGAGATCTATCATCGAAAAGCATATTGTTCTGATTCACGGCACCAACGCAGGGCCTTGGACAATGTCGACTTTCTCTGAATATTTCGAGCAAAGAGGATTTCGTTGCCATAGCCCGGCTTACCGCCATCACGATAGACCACATTCGGACGATTCCTCAGCGATTCTCGCCGGAACGAGCATAGCGGATTATGTTGAAGACATTATTGGATTCGTGAAGACTTTGAACACGACACCGATCCTAGTCGGGCATTCACTAGGAGGATTGATCGCACAAAAGTTGGCGGCCATCGGCCTTGCCCGCGCCATAGTGCTGCTGAATGGCAGCGTTAATTGGGGTGTTCTTCCAACGACCAGGCAGGAGCGCGAACTTGGCAAGACGTTTATATCGGCGGGCTCATTCTGGGAAGACACTTTGCTGCCCGATTTCGATACCATGGCCAAATTTGGTCTCAACAAGCTGGATTCGACCGAGCAACGACGGGTTTTCGATCGCTTGATACCGGAATCAGGCCGCGTAATGTTCGAGCTATTCTTTTGGATGTTCGATGAGAATCAGACCACAAAGATTGATTACGACGGAGTTACTTGTCCTGTCTTGATGGTGTCCGGCTCTGATGACTTGGCAATTCCTCCCTCAACCGCTCGCCTCATTGCCGAACGACATGGTTCGCGGGCAACCTTCTATGAGGCCGAGGATTTTGGCCATTATCTGACTCTAGAACCCAAATGGAAGAAGATCGCGGAGATCTGTGCAAACTGGATGATTGATGTCAAAGAAAGTTGATCAGTCTTGGGTATCTACTAGATAAGCCACCCTAATTAGGGCGGCTCTGTTTATTCAAGACGTAGCAAAAGTAAGTAAATGAACCTTATGATCGTCCCAGTGTCAACTCGTTGGATCGGTAATCTAGTATTGAGAGGAAGTGCCTGTCCATATGGATCCGGCAAACACCTCATGAAGTATTTTCGCCAGTACAACCGGGTGGGATCTTTTAGCAGAAATTGAAGGGATGAGCACATATGACCAACGAATGGACAAAGCCAGAATACGTTGAAGCATATCTGGCCCATATGAAGTGCATACCCCATCGAACCGAAGGAGAGGCAACATTGCTCTCAGAAATCCCCAAGGAGACGAAGCGAGTACTAGACCTCGGCTGTGGAGACGGTCATTTGATGTCGTTAATCCTCTCTCGTTGTCCGAACGCAATCGGCGTTGGCCTTGACTTTTCAACGGCGATGTTGGAGCAGGCTCGACAACGCTTCGGGAATAGTGATCGAGTCATGCTTGTCGAGCACAACATGGACAACCAGCTACTTGATCTCGAAGAATTCGACTGCATTGTTTCGAGTTTCGCCATCCACCACTGCTCGCATCAACGGAAACGGGAGCTATATACCGAGGCCTTTTCTTTGCTAGAAGGAGGAGGCGTATTTTGCAACCTCGAACACGTCTCTTCCCCGACCCAGCGAGTTCACGACCGATTCATCCAAGAGATGGGTATGACACCCGAGGACGAAGACCCGTCGAATAAACTATTGGATGTAGAAACACAATTACGATGGCTGAAAGAGATTGGCTTTGAAGACGTGGATTGCAATTGGAAGTGGCGAGAGCTTGCACTACTGTCGGGGCACAAGACGTATCCTAGTCACCATCAGACGGCGAAACGATCTGGACGAATCAAACAGGTCCTCGTCATGCGGCACGACTTGAAGATGCGTCGAGGCAAACAGATTGCCCAAGGTTCGCACGCTTCGATGTCGTTTATTTGTCATCGACTACAGCAGCGCGACTCATTCTCGATGGATGATTTCTCAGAGGTTGAACAAAGCTGGCTGAATGGATCCTTCGCAAAAGTTTGCTGCCGGGTGAACAGCAAGGAAGAATTGATAGCCATTCACGACAGCGCCGTCGAAGCTAACCTGGAAGTTCATCTCATCACAGACAGTGGCAAGACCGAATTCCATGGAGAGCCGACGCAAACCTGTCTGGCAATCGGTCCTGATGATGCCGAGAAAATCGATGCCATCACTGGTGAATTACAATTACTGTGATAATTAGGCAGCTTGCTTGCGGTTTGCTAGCGGGAAGAAAAAGATGCCAAGTCTACCTCCTTTTCTGTCTTTACTATCATGTCGCCCCGGTCATTCTACTGCAGGATTTTCATCTCTGAATTGATCTTTGAGATCAGGTAGAATGTGAGATTACGGGCGAGAGAATACTCGCATGCAATCGGCTCTTTCTTTCTGCCTGGTGGTCCTGAATTGCTTGCATGTCACTGGAGACTGTTATTTATGATATTCTGGTATGTGTATTGCCTTAACATCTCAAAGAAGTACCTTGTGACTTCGCACCATCATCGCCAGGGGCGTACACCGGTCAAGCGAAGTTATTTGCGCGGTTTTGTCTCAGATATGGCAAAACGACAATCAAAAATGCTCCGTTTTGTTTTGAAAATGATCCGAAAAGGGGTCAACAAGACTGCACATAGCGAAGTGGTTTTGCCGTCGGTCTGTAAAAGTCGTCTATTACTAGTGGGTTTTGTAGTGCTCTCTTCGGCAGGTGATAATAAATTTACTCACAGAAAAACGTTGCCTCGCGCGCGAGACAGATCCCGGAGTTTCGGGAACGGCGCGGCTGTGTCAAGCTGCAGATATGAGCAGCAATAATAGGATTCTACGGATCTGGAAAAGACTCGAACTTGTCAAGAGAAATCCTCTATTCCCAAAACAATGACTGATGAACAAAGCGAAGAATACTGGAGAGTGAAATGAAACAAAGATTAAGAGAGCCGCCGAGGAGAGTCGAACTCCTGACCTACGCATTACGAATGCGTCGCTCTGCCAACTGAGCTACGGCGGCTTTGATTCCACTTATTGGAATGATGACTCAATAACTGAGACTTCGGTTCGCATCGCTGGAACCGGTTGTGAAGTTATTGAGATGAAAATTCAGAGATTAAACCTTGCGGTAGCATACTCGTTTTTAGTTACTTTCGAAAGGATACGGTCCCTTTTTCACGTCTGAAAACATGATTTTACAAGTGAATTCAGAGCCTCATTCAGGGAGAGAGTCGATCAAAAAACAGCACCCATTACTGAATCATAGTGGCTGTCCCTGTTGTGTCATTGGCGGACAGTCTTTTGAACAGCCGTTGTTTATGCTTGCTGAATGGGACGAGGTTCGCCACAATCGAAGGAAACCGATTCCCGCCCTGATATTCCAGCCGGAGACAACCTATGTATAAACTGGCCCACGCCTGCCTGATCTTTGTTTTGCTACTTGTGTTTCCCATTTCTCTTTTTGCTCAAGATAAGCCTCTCGATTTCGAAAAGGGTGTGACGGAAAAACGTGTGATGATTCCCATGCGGGACGGTATCAAGTTGTCAGCCTACCTTTATTTTCCCAAGGGGAATGGTCCCTGGCCGGTGTTGATGGAGCAACGTTATGCCAGCCTGCGTGGAAAAGGCTCCCGGCTCTCTTTTGCGGAAATGGCATCACATGGTTATGTTGTCTGTGCCGTCAACTTTCGCGGTTCGCAAAAGTCGGAGGGAACCTGGGTGGGCTATCGCGCTCTGCAATGGGATGAGAAACAGGATGGATACGATGTCGTCGAGTGGCTGGCCAAGCAGCCCTGGTCGACCGGAAAGATCGGAACCTTTGGGAGTTCCCAGGCAGGATATGCACAAAACTATCTGGCGATCACACAACCACCACACCTGGTCTGTCAGTTTATGATCGATACCGGCTTGAGTTTGTACCATGAAGGCTATTTTATTGGCGGTGCTGCGAAACCAGATCGCTTTAAGGGCATGGATGCAGTCTGCCGCGTGCCCGCGCACAACCGGGCGTTAATGAAAGAATGGTTTTCCCATCCTGATTATGACGACTACTGGAAAGCGGAAGATTGCACATTGCATTTTGATAAAATGAACGTGCCTTGTTTTACCGTTGGTAGCTGGTACGACTACATGTGCGTCGGTTCGGTGCAGAGTTTCATCGGACGTCAGTATAAAGGAGGTCCGAACTCACGAGGTCAGCAGAAATTGTATGTGGGTCCCTGGTTACATGGTCGCTTTAATAAGGTCAACAAAGTTGGGGAAATGGTATACCCCAACAATGCCAATTTCGACATGATGGCCGAGATGATTCGCTGGTTCGACCATTACTTGAAAGGCGTTGATAATGGCATCGATGACGATCCTAACGTGCGCTACTATGCAATGGGAGCCGTGGGCGAAACCGATGCCCCCGGAAATGAATGGCGAGCACAGGATGACTGGCCTTTGAAAACTGTGGAGACTTCTTACTATTTACAACCGGAGGCGAAATTATCTCTGTCAAAACCAACAGAGCAGGGGAGTTTTAGCAAAATCGTTGCTGATCCACTGAATCCTGCAAAAATTCTGGGACGCGCTTTTCCCGGAGCGCGCGACGCGCGCGTCGTTGAAGAACAGGAAAACGTGTTGACATTCACGACGGACCCACTGACCGAACCAGTAGAATGGACGGGAAATGTGAAAGCGGAACTACTGGTTTCTTCTTCAGCGAAAGATACCGACTTCATTGTACGTGTGACAGACGTGTATCCTGATGGGCGCTCGATTTTAATCATCGATATGATTCGACGAGGCCGCTATCGCGATGGATTTGAGCAACAGAAGTTTATGGAGCCCGGCAAGGTTTACAAAGTCGCCTTTAACGTAGGCTGGTTGAGTCAGGTGTTTAACAAAGGACATCGAATTCGCGTGACCGTGGCTTCAACGGGAGCCCCTTTTTATGAACCAAATCCGAATACAGGTGAGCCAATTACGATTGAGTTCCCTGAAAAAGTCGTTGTGGCGAACAATAAAATTCATCATAGTGGAAAGCATGCATCACGGATCTTGGCGCCAGTCAATCCATAAAGTGGTTTTGCAGCTATCCGTTAATCATCACATTGGAAATACAAATTCAGAATGAGGAATATCATGAATCATAATAGAACAGACCGAAGACAGTTTTTAACAAGCACTGTGGGTGCTGCAGTGGCGTTTGGTATTGGCCAAGTTGCACACTCGGCAGATGAGAAAAAAGCACAGGAGTATTACGAACTGCGAACCTATCGAATTGATGATGCAGCCAAACAAAAGATTGTCAGCCACTATCTGGAGAAAGCACTGCTGCCAGCATTGAAACGGATGGGCATCAACCGTGTGGGTGTCTTCAAAGAGAAAGAAGCGAAAGGGGACTACTCGTTGTATGTACTCATCCCCTTTTCTTCGCTGGAACAGTTCTCACGTTTGAATGATATACTGGAAGTGGATGCAGCTTACCAAAGTGCGGCTAAAGAATACTTTAATCAACCGAAAAAGTCGCCCGCCTATTCTCGGATTGAAAGTCGCTTCATGAAAGCATTTCAAGGGATGCCCGTCTTAGAAATTCCCAAGGGCAAAGCCCCTCATCTGTTTGAGTTGCGGACCTATGAAAGTTCCAATGAGAAGTTGGCACGCTTGAAAGTGGATATGTTCAATAATGGAGAAATTGACATTATGCGAGATGTCAAACTCGGTCCCGTTTTTTTCGGTGAGATGTTAATCGGAGATGATGTGCCCAATTTAACTTATATGCTTTCTGCGCCAGACGGTGCCGCCCACGAAAAACACTGGGACGGATTTCGTGCTCATCCCGACTGGAATCGCATGAAAAAAATGGATAAATACAAGGGAACGGTTTCCAAGATCAGGAACAAATATCTGGAGCCTTTACCGTTTTCTACGATTCAATAGTCTCAAAGTTAACCCTGCCGATTCAGACTGATCTCATAAACCAACTGGCATACCATGTATTCGAATTTGTTTTTTAGCGCGGAGTGGAAAATTACTCATGTTCAGCCAACACTATAGGCAACGTGGGCAATTTACCATAAGTCTTTATTTCGCAATATGATACAATCTCGTAACTGTTCCAATTGGGAATGGGGGCTGTTAAAGTCTAGTGATGAGGGGGGATCGAATCTAAGAGGAAACGGAAATAATGTTGAATCGACGTTAGATTCTGATCGACTTTCCGTCTATTCTAGTGCATGTGAGTTAGACGAGTGTTGTTAAGCTGGCAAATAATGAAAGGCCGTTAACACTCTCCAATAGACTTAGATTATCCCTCTTCTAATGTATTGGAATTTGCATGCCTGATAAGCAGGCCAAGCGGTGGTCGGCAGAAATTGAGGCGGTATATTTACGAGAAGGTCGAGAAATTTGGGCATTGCTTTATGCTCAATGCTCTGATTCTGATCGTGCTTATGACGCGCTCCAGGAGGCATTCGTACGTTTACAAACTCAAGAAGTTCAGTCAATTCGAAATATCCGGGCCTGGGTTTTGACTGTTGCTCAAAATTGGTTGCGAGATTATGCCCGTCGGCAGAACCACGCAGCTAGGCCCGCAGATTTTTTAGATAATATTGTAGGCAAACCTTCAGACCCAACAGATGATCTGGAGAATAAAGAGAAACACTGCCAGATTCGGCAGTCACTTCGACAACTTCGAGCCGAGGATCGAGAGGTTCTCGTCCTTCGTTATGCACTAGGATGGTCATCAAAGCGAATGTCAATAGCGCTCAACACATCTACATCAGCTATTGATATGAGGCTTTCTCGTGCGAGAAAGCGTCTTTGTGAAGAGTTGGAGAAAGTGGGGATTGATCATGAAACCGTTTGACACTTCAGGAATGCTCGAGAATGACGATGAGCTGGAGAGTGTTTTGCGCGAATATTTTCAGCAAGAGATGCCTCTCGAGTTGCAAGAACTATCCGACATTTCTGATGAAGAGTATGAAAAACAAGCCAAGCAGGTCAGCAAGCTGGGAAACGAGCTTCCCAATAGTTTCGGGAAGAAACCTCGTCGGCAATTCAAATTAAGTATGCTAATGACCGGTGTTTGTGCCTGTTTGATTGTGGCCGTTGTGGTTTTCACCCGTATAAGACCGGTAGAGAACATTCCTGTGGTGAATCGTCCCATTAATGCCCCAACTCATTTATCGAAGACCGATAACGTCTCTGATCACTCCAAGACGGTCAATTCAGAAACAGTGGTTGTTGACCACGGAAATGTTCCAAAAGAAATGACGCCGGATATTAACAAAAGCGTACACGAATCAATTGATATTACACTCTACAATACAGAATTCGGTCCGATTGAACAGAAAACAGAACTTCTCTGGACAAATATCACTTTTCAGAATCCTGAAACAGGAACGAACGTAGAGATGTCGATGCCAGAATTGACCATTGATTTTGTTCCTGTGAGTAAAGCCAGAATCTCTTTAATTAATGATGAAGGTGGAAACGAACAGTAGAGTCGATTCACTTTGAGACAAGATAAGTTTGTGATTAGCGGATAAGTAGGAATTTATAATACGGGCCACAAAAAGGGAGTTTCCAATTCCTGATCGAATTGTGATCGCGGGAGGAAGTAACGCCTTTTTTGAATCATTTCCAAGGCAGTACAATGAAGAAACAGCAACGATGGTTCTTTTTAAGCGGAGTCATTTTTTCTCTGTTGACGGTTCAACTTACTTTTGCCGATGAACATCCTTTACAGGCAAAGAAGCCCGGCCAAACGAAATCAAAGTCGAAGAATTCAACTCAACCAAAGAGAGCTCCTGCAAAAAACACGAATTCCGGAACGACTAAAAAGCAGACGACGTTTCGCGTGACGAGTCGCCCGACTGGCGAAACCGAAATGCGAAATTTCGTGGGAATTGTGACCGAACCTGTACCTGCAGCCTTAGCCGCACAATTAAATGAAATGGTGCAGGCTGGCCAGGGCGTAGGTGTAAAGCTTGTTCTCCCTGATTCTCCAGCTCAGCAATCCGGCATCAAAATGTTCGATGTCTTGACTACCTTTAATGGCAAGGCCATCACTTCTTCTGATGTGCTGCGTAAATTTGTCATGGAAGCCGACAAAGACAGCAAAGTCAAATTGGGTGTGATTCGCGCCTCAAAGCATCAGACCATCGAAGTGACATTAATAGAAAAACTCTATCGACATTATCAGTTCTCAGTCAGGCCCGTTGGTCAAAATCAGGAACCACCAAAAACAAAAAATACACACCCACCTCAGGATGGCCCAATTGCTTCCCGTTCGACTGAGTCAGATCCTTTGGGAGGACGTAAGATGCCTTTAGGGCTCAGTCATATTCCGGTCTCTAAGACTCACAATCTTAGTCTTTTATTCGTGGGTAGTGTTAAGGATGGATATTCTGTTGAAGTCAGTTATCAGGATGAGAGTGACACACTGCAAACGCACCATTTCAAAGGAAACCTGAACGAGATCAGTGAGCAGATGATTGACATGCCAGATCACGTGCAGATGATGATCAATGAACGGTTGAAAGAGTTAAAAATGGCGTTGCGAGGAAAAGCCAGCTTCCGCTTGCAAATTAAGCCACATATGCAGGGTAACAATCGTTTCATTCGCGTCTTTTTGAGTCGTTCCACGAAAGAAAAGTCTGTGCGGATGGTGGAATTGGATCACCATATTGGGAATCGTCCCTCATTAAACGTAAATCAAATCCTGGGTAATCAAGTTTTCACACACGAATTAAAACAACTCTCACCCGCCATCCAGGAAAAGATTCGAGCCACCCTTCAAAGAATTCGAATTCCTACAGCTCACGTACGAGTTGACAACCCGATTTAGACTTGAGTCGCAGAACCAAATATTGATAAAAAAGCAGCGATATCAAATTTTTGAAATCGCTGCTTTTTTGTTATCTCTATTAATCAACTCGAAGTCTTATAAAAAACCACGACGGCGTTGACTGCTATATCTTTGCAGCGAATCTTCGATGATGGGAAACGCAGCGGCAGCAGCTTGAAACTCTTCGACTTCTACGCTTTTCCCTTCCAGCATTTTATAATCCTGAAAGAAGCGTCTCAGCATCGCCAATCGATGGGGTGGTAATTCTGATGCTTCCGTAAACGGATTATATTCTGGATCATTCACGGCAACAGCCAGAATTTTATGGTCAGGTTTGCCGCTATCGATCATAGTCATCACACCAATGGCACGTGCATCAAGGATAGTCAAAGGATCGACGGGCTCCTGACAAAGAACCAACACATCCAGCGGGTCATCGTCTTCAGCCAGAGTCTGTGGAATAAATCCATAGTTGGCGGGATAGTGAACTGCCGAATAAAGCATACGATCCAGTCTTAGAAGACCAGTCGTTTTGTCTAATTCATACTTCACTTTGGAAAAAGTAGGGATTTCAATCACGGCAGTGAAATCGCGAGGCAGGTTTTGCCCGGGAGTCACATCGTGCCAGCAGTGAGTCACTATACTCTCCTGATTTTTTTAGCTAAATTAAATAGAATAACTGACTGAATTTGAGCGATGTCAGCTAATTGACTTTAAACAGTTCTACTTTAAAGTGCAGCGTCGCGCCTCCTGGAATATCAGGACCAGCACCAGCAGCCCCATATCCCAGATCTGGTGGGATGATTAATTCGATTTCACCACCTTCACCAATAAGTTGCAGCCCTTCCGTCCAACCTTTAATAACACCTCCTAAAGGAAACGAAATCGTTTCTCCTCGTTTATAAGAGCTGTCAAATTCGAATCCATCTTCGCGAGTGCCACGATAATGAACAGTCACAGTATCCTGAGGTCCGGGTTTTTTATCGTTGCCCTCTCTAACAATACGATATTTCAATCCAGAGGGAGTTGTTGAGTATCCAGGTTCACTTTCGTCATTCATATTACTATCCATTTCTTTTTGACTGGATTCAGAGGAAGTGGTTTGGGGATCCGCTACAATCGTATCTGTTTGCGCGTCTGGCTTTAAATAGCCACCACAACCAGAAAAAGTGAGGCAAACCACACCGCATAGAATTAAAAACTGAGATTTTTTCATTAGAATATTACCTTATGCATGGGCAATTAACTATACTGCGGTCCTATTCACAGGAATGGGCCTGACGGATACCATAACTAATCGATCTTCAGCTTGCATCATCAAGATGTCCTCCTTTTTATGACTTCAGAAAAAGAGTGAATGACTCAGGCCGATAATATCTTTATAGAGCGATATCATTCAGAAGTTCTCTGGAATCCATGATTTAAGGTTTAATTTGGCAGATTTGAAAAATGGTCATGCAGTTCAAGTATTTACGTCTTAGATAAAGAACTTCCGAAATGACAGATCATATTCACATACGTACTACGAAACAGGAAGATATTAAGAACCTTGCCGAATTTATTATCCCTTTTGTGGAACAGGAGAAAATTCTACCCCGTACCTCAGATGAATTAGAGGAATTGGTGCAAACGGGCTTCGTAGCTGTAGAAGATGAGGAAATCATCGGATTTGCCTCGCTGGAAATCTACTCTCGAAAAATGGCTGAAATTCGGAGCCTCGTTGTTGCTGAACATCGACAGGGAAGTGGTATCGGCAAAAAGCTGGTTGCTGCTTGTGTTGAGCGAGCGCGTCAAAGAAGTATTTTGGAAGTCATGGTGGTCACTTCTTCCGATCTATTTTTTCAAAGCTGCGGATTTGACTTCACACTGCCAGGTGAAAAGAAGGCACTCTTTATTCAGCCTCATATAGAGAAATAGCAACTCAATGTTGCTATTTATTTTTCACAATCGTCGCTTTGGTAATGTAATCAAGACGGGGAAAATCCCGTTTTAGATATGGATTACCTTCTTCATGGATCCGTCCCTGTGAGGGGCCGCGCCCGGCAGGTGCTCCTTCACCATAACCCGAGTATAAAGCATCGACAACTTTCATTCCTTGAGCTGAGATATAACCGAAGGGAGCAAAACCATATTTATCCAGTCGGCGGTTGTCCCCGAAGTTGATGAAAATTTGAGTTGTTCTTGAATGGGGCGCTCCTGTTTTAGCAAAGGAAACATAACCTCGAAGGTTGGACTTTGAAACGGGATCATCTTGAATTGTCTGATCACGCCATTTTTTTTGAACTTCCGGATTACCATTGATACCCACTTGCGCCATGAAGCCCTCGATCACTCTAAAAAATGCACAATCATTATAGAATCCGGAATTCACCAGATTATAAAATTGATCAGCTCCAATAGGACACCAACTACGCGTGACATCAATGTAGAAAGTACCTTTGGTCGTTTCCATTTTTACACGGTATGTTTCAGGAGCCTTCGCATATACTTCTGTTTGAAAGCTCATGAGCATGGTAGAAACTAAAGCACTAGCCGTAATCATAAAAGCCGTTTTTGAAAACACCATTAATTCCTATTGTTAAACATCGAACTGGAATGTAATCGACACTGACTGAAGTCTAGTTGATTTCAGGTAGTCGTAACAATAGAGATTTGGATTTCCCGAAACAGGAAGCAAGATGAATTGAGGTATTGGCTTCAAAGCATAAAAAAGCCGCCGCGAATCAAGGGGGGGAGAATTCGCGACGGCCAGAGCCCGGGGCTGCTGACGATCAGCCCCTCTGCAGATCCCGCGATCTGCAATTTTATAGAATCATCTCAAAATTGAGATGATTCTTATTATTTAGTATCCGAGGAGTGCTTCCTCCTCTTCTTCCTGAATGATGATTCTGGGGGTGACCATCATCATCAAACTTTCCGTTTCACGTCCGACACCTGTGTTCTTAAACAGACGACTGATGTAAGGAAGCTTGTTCAGAATTGGTACACCCGCCATGCTGCGACCTTCACGGAGTCGTTTCACACCACCGAGAAGCACAGTACCACCATCGGGCACACTAACAGTTGTAGTTACAGTAACCTGTTCAACAACGGGCTGCTGAATTGTGGTTGTACCTAAGCCACCACCTTGGCCTTGCTGACCTTGTTGTCCCTGCTGACCTTGCTGGCCTTGCTGGCCTTGCTGGCCACCTTGGCCTCCGACACCACCAATACCACCAAGACCTGCACCGACACCATTACCAAAGTTACCGCCACCTTGTTGACCAAGCTGGCCACCTTGTTGTCCTTGCTGACCTTGTTGACCTTGCTGACCAATGCCGCCTGTGCCTCCCTGGAAGGAGAAGGTGAAGACGTCTGTAACATTGGTAAAGTTCGGATTAACAGAAAGTCGTACATATCGCCTATCTGCTGAGATCACAGCTGAGACTGTCAGAGAAACCCCTTCAGGAATGTTTGCAATTATAGGTGTGAATCCGACAGCAAAGTCACCTACGGTTGGAACCAGACTGATCACAAACGGACGTGATACGTTACTAGTCACAAAGGCAACCTGACCATTAAACAGTGTCACTTTGGGAGCAAACAACAGGTTTGACCGTTCATCTGCCTGAGCGGCATTGATGAAGAAGAAGGCTTCGATGTCACTCAGAATTGCCAAACCAACATTCACACCTGCGTTCGCATTGAAGCTACCAAATTCCGGCACACCGATTTCAAATGATCCCTGTCGGAATTGAACGTCCAGGTCTGGTGTAAATGATTCTGGTGAACTCAACCCGGCAATTGTACCTTTTTTAGGCCAGGTATCAAAGTTGAGCAGCGTTCGTGTGGGCGGATTACTAAAGGGAGCAACTCCCGGTCCGCCCGTCTGGCCCGTCGTCGTTTGACCTTGTTGTGCTTGTTGGCCACCTTGTTGATTCTGTCCGCCCTGGTTTGCATTTCCTAAAAGATCTACTTGACCGAAGGCGGGGACAGCGTTTCCGTTGTCATCAATGGTAGGACCTCCGACAGTATCCTGGACATTAAAGTCAAAATCGACACCAATACGCTCGAAGAATCGATCGGAGACGGTAACGAATCGAACTTCAATCGTGACTTGCAGATCTTGTAATCTTCTTAACTGTTCAAGCAGGTTGGCAATTTCGTCATGAACTTTTTGCGTTTGACGAATCACCAAACTTAAAGTTGTTTCAAAAGGTCGCACACTACCGGCACCACCAATTTCTTCCCAGGAATCGGGTTCTACAGTGGAGACAATCAATTCCGTAAGAGAATCAAAGTCAATATTTGAACCACCACCGGCTACCTGAGCGGTAGATCCGTTGTTATTCCAAGGATTAGGGCCACCGGGGATTCCACCCATGACGGGGTCGGCTACCTGGAAGTTCCCAGGTGCCGCTTGATTTCCTCCGAAGCCTGATCCATAACTTACTGCCCCCATCTGGCTGTATGGGTTACTTGCCATACTTCCATTTGAAGCAAAATTGGGAATCGGAACCACAAGGTCTGCTACTGGATAAGTTTCTGTCTTCAGTGTTCCCTGCTGCCGAATTCGGCTGGTAATTTTCAGAACTTCATTGTCAATTGTGTATGAGAGGTTCAATGGTTCCAGAAGCAGATTGAGTGCACTTCTCAACTTGATCCCATTTACGTTAATGGTAACGGGAGCATCAGTTGTGACACCCTCTTCTTCTAATCCCTGAGAGTCGAGGAAGATATTGATTCCGGTTAACGTCTGAATCTTGTTCATCACCTCTGCCAGAGATTCACTTTCAAATTGAAGATTCACAGGGCGATCCAGGCTTTCTTCAATCTGGAGTTCTTTTTCGGTTTTCTGGGTATGATTTTTCGCATGATATTTATCGCGACGTTTGGTTAGTTCTGCCCATTCCTTGGCATCATGACCAAATTTGATGTCAGGTGTATAGGCGTCGGCTAATGCCTCTTCTACATCATTGAGCTGATTCCAAACGTTCTGCTCTTTGCGTTCACGCATCGCGTTATTTGATTCTTCACGTCGAATGAATCGTGCTTTCCACTCCATTGTTACTGTAACAGGATTTTGTGGATCAAGATCTTTGGCCTGTTTGGCAACGACTTCAGCTTCTGCATAACGTCGCTGGTCGATCAATTCATTAAACTTCTGAACCAAGTCAGCAACTTCTTGTTCGACACGAATTCTGGTTTTGATTTCTTTATTGTAATGATCTTTCACTTCCTGGTTACGTTTTTTCAACTCTTCCAGAGGAGCAACTTGCTTGCGGAAAGAATCAATCGATTCACGAGTCCGTTGTAAAGAACCAATGAGTGTCGTCATCGATTTTTTATCGAGGTTGGAACTTTCCACTTTGGACATCGTCTCGTCAATCACTCCCAAAGCTTCCGTAGGAGCAGATTCACGCATTCTTTCTGCTTTGAAAATCGCATTGAGAACTTCAGATCGCAGACGACTGAATTGAATAGCCTGTTTCTGTTGCACCAGATCAATTGTACTTGGTTCTTTCGTGCCAGTTGGGTCAACCGCTGACGTCTGACTCTTAACCAGTCGAATATTCTCAGCACGAGAGGGAGCCAACTCACGAACAGCGTCTTGAAGCTGCTGTGCACGGTGAGTATCGAGCTTTTCACCAGACTGATAAGCAGCTAGAAATGCCTGATAAGCACTGCTACGATTCCCTTCAGCCAACCGCTGCATTCCCAGGTTATAAAGCTCTAAAGCTGAAGCACCTGGGTGAATCACGGCGATTTCACTCGAATCATTATTTTTCATTTGAGCGACCTGAGCAGATTGTGTACTGGTGTTACGCTCCAGATCTCTCAGGATAGCTTGAGGACTGTCTTCGCCGGGTTTGAATTCCGCCCCGACATTCAATGCTTCCTGAGCATTAACACGAGCAGATTCATAACGTCCTGCTTTAATATCAGTTCTAGCCTGAGCGATCAGTTTTTGTGAAAACTGTTTCTTGCGTTCTTTCTCCGCAGCATAAAGCTGATCACGAGAAAGCCCACCCGGTTGACCTGCCATCTTGCGAATGTCTGCCAGAACCTGTTCCGGACGATCTTCAAACAGCGTATAAGCAGTATCAATCTTTTGTGCAGCTTCCGCTTTTTGTCGTGCTTCTTCCACTCTGTT
Organism: Gimesia aquarii; assembly: GCF_007748195.1. Lineage (NCBI taxonomy): Bacteria > Pseudomonadati > Planctomycetota > Planctomycetia > Planctomycetales > Planctomycetaceae > Gimesia > Gimesia aquarii. The sequence goes on along the minus strand of NZ_CP037920.1, from coordinate 1,249,335 downwards.
TTTGGCAAGATCCTCGCGAGCTGCTGCAATCAATTGTCGTGCATACTCGGGGTTGGAATTACCTTTGGCAGATTGAGTGGTTCCCGGATTCAATCTAGTCTCAGAGCTGATACCAACACGTTGGATGAATTCAGCTGGAGATTCACGGTCAGGTGAAAATTTTACCTTGAGCGTCTGAGCGAGTTTTTGAGCCGATGAGGCTAACATTAGCGCTTCATCTTTATTTCCTTGTTGTAAGGCAACCTGTGCCCGTTCCATCAAACGATTGATACGAGGACGTACCGCGTCTTGATTTTGTTGCAAACCTTTGATGCCGGAACTAGTGGCTGCTTCATCAGAAATTCGATCGATAGCGGCAAGTACCAATTCTGGCCGGTCATCAAACAAGTCGTAAGAGACTTGCATTTGCTGTACCTGACTCACTTTCTGACGTGCACTATCAAAGTTACGTTTTTTAATATCCAGTCGCGCAAGCCGCAGTAGTTCTGTTGCCTGTGCTTTAGGTGAGCCTTGAGGAACAGTAACTGTAGAGCGGCCAGTATTGGCTGCTGCCAACGAACCACTACCTGCCTGGGCACGCTTGATCTCATCGAGTACTAACTCTGGTCGATCATCAAATAATCGATAGGCGACTTCAAGTTGACTTGCTTGAAGTGCTAATTCACGAGCAGAGCCATAGCGACCTGCTTGCAGCTCAGCACGTGACTGCTTTAGTAATTGAGCTGCCTGTTCTTTGTCAGAACCGTTCGGTGAAGTTTGAGCGACCGGCATTGACCGTTTAGACTGGCCTGCAAAAATTTTGGCACCGGTTTTTCGTTCTATTTCAGCCAGAATGTGTTGAGGCCGTTCATCGAACAGTTTATAAGCAACATCATAGTCCTGAGCCTGGATCGCAAGTGTGCGGGCATCATCATAGTGACCTGCGTTTAATGCCTGTCTGGCCTGCTTCAAGAGCACTGTTGCCTGTTGCTTTTCTGTCAAATTTTGAGTTTGACTTCCATCAAAGGGATTTCCAAAAGGATTGCTGTTTGTAGATTCGTTATTTGCGACTTGAACAATTCGTGAAGTCTGTCCTGAAAATCCACCAGCCTGTTGAATGGGTGAGTCTTTTTGATTACGTTGTTCTGCACGTGCAATATCGGCCAGAACTTGTTCAGGGCGTTCATCAAAAGGACCATACTCCAAACGCATGGATACAACCTGACCTGCTTTTTGGCGAGCCTTGGCAAATTCATTCAGCTTTATGTCTTCCCGAGCAGACTGCAGCAATTGCCGGGCAAGCTGCTTCATCTCTTCAGGAGACTTACCATCTCGATTAGAAATGTTGGTAGAAAATCGTGTATCAGACGTAGGCGACTGTGCTCGTACAATCTGTTTCTTATGAGGAGCTGCAGCTCGCTGACGAGCACGACCAAGGTAATCGTTCATCTTGCGAAATTCTGCAGATGACAATCGTCCTGGAGAAACAGAAGCTTTTTCCAGCACTTCTACTGCTTCAGCGAATTGTCCTCTCTCGTAATATTGAGTCCCTAGACTCAAATAGTAACGAGCTGAGCGTTGTTGACGCCCAGAAACCGGTTGACCATTCTTCTCAACGTCAGCAGCGACCTTCCTGGTCGTGTTGCCGAGATTGGCCAGCCACATTGACGCTGCGACCAGCGTCGTACAGGCTAGTACTCCAAATGCCTTGCCCAATGTAGGTCCCTCCTTCAAGCCAGAACACCAACTTTGATTATGTTTTTTTTGAGGAGTCATCATGACTTCCAATTCGCTATCTAGTGTGGGTAGGAATTTTAATCCGAAATCCCAATTTAGCACCATACGAATTTTGTACAGCCTATTAGGATTTTAGAAATACGAAATGTCTTATTAATATTTGTCAGTTGACAGAACTAACAAATGGTAGTGAGAGATATGAGTAGTTGAATTGTATTTTAGAATTGAGAGAAGTGTGTGCGGGTAATAATTGATTTGTGCTAATCAGGTCAATATGGTTATGACAAATATTTCAAAAAAATTTGCATAGTTTTCAAATTATTTTTTCAGGCTGTCATTCATAAAGTAAATCTTAAACTTGTGCTCACGTTTCTGTTTCAATGAGCTTCACTATTTGTAGGTTTTACATTTTCATCTTCGATTTTAAATTTCGTTTCGATCACGGCTTTCGCATATAAAGCATCCAAAATTTCCTTTGTCGCTTTCGTACGCGCTTCTGTAATCATCGTTTGTTCTAGTTTCCCCTGCACATCAGCAAAAGGGGTATAGCCAGCCTCTTTACGACCGTTTACTTTTACAATTTGAAATGAATCCGGTGTTTCAAATACCTGGCTGACTTGTCCGGCAGGTAGTTCGAATAGCGCCTTTTCAATGTCCGGTTCGGCCAGGCTCCCACTACGAGTCCATCCCCATTGACCGTTCTTTTCAGCGCGTGTTCCATCTGAATACTTTTTGGCCAATTCACCAAAATCTTCACCTGCCTGATGCTTATGGATCACCTCATGCAGTACAGCAACCGCTTTTTCCTTACCGCCGTGCTTTTTGAATGAAATTCGAATACGTTGCCAACGGACTTTGGATGGTACTGCATAATCTTCAATATTTGCCCTATAGCGAGCGAGAACTTCTTCACGACTGAAATCGTTAGTTGCTTTTGCAGTGACCGCCATATACTGGATAGCCGACTGTTGCTTCATAAAAAGTTCTTTTTCAGAATAAATTGAACGACCTTGATTGTTCAATATTTCTTCCAACTCCTGAGGAGAATTTACTTTTAATTGTTTTTGTAGTTCAGGAATTCGCTCTTCTTCAAATGCGGTTTCCAAGTGTTCCTGAAGCATATCCAACTGTTCTTTTTTAAGAGTACTTTTCATTTCATGGATCAATAATTGACGCTCAATATGCCCTTTCAGGTCTCGTTTAATCAGGGCACGTCGTAATTTTTGATATTCTTCAGGAGGCATTCTCTGTTCAGCCTGCTGGAGTTGAAAGTCATAAACTCCAATGACATCTGACACAAAAAGGGGGGCTCCATTGACCATGGCAACCACTGTGCTGTCAGTCAGAGGCTCTTCAGAATCTTCAGGCGAACTCTCGGAGGAGATACGAGATGAGGTCGTTGAGGCTGTAATGATACGAGTTTCAAAGGGATTTTCTGAGTCTTCAAAGTCTCCTGTCAGGAGATTTTTTCTATCGGGAGTTCTATTAGCATACTCGGACTGCTTTAGCTTTTGTTGCTTGAGAGCAGATTCCAGACGTGGAGGGGGCGGACCCAGCACAGGGTTGTCTACCTTGGGGGTAGTCTCACAACCTACTATGCTCAATGAAACAACAAACAAAAAATATAATTGCGCGTAGCGCATTAATAGCATCCTGCAGTCGATGAACGAATTAATTTTCCGGGAATTTGAGAGACTTTAAAAATAAGATTCAGTAATGAGTCAAATTACAAAGGAATTGTAAGGGAGGGAAACAAATCATTACTAAATCGATATCATCCATCCAGGAAGTAAACGACTTAAAAACTCGTTTTTTCGACCTATCAGGGCGATGGTGCGGGATTATAGGCCAGATCAAAACTTTGTTGCAATACCGATTTGAGCTCTTGCATGACCACTTCAACATTTACGGCAGAACTTGGTAGTGGAATATATGCCGACTTATGATCGACGATGCGAATAGGTATTCGATTTTGATTACTTTTTACCAAAGCGAGTATATGATTTTTATCCCGATAACCCAAAACCGCAAAATTATCTTCCAGCCGAATACTGTCAACTTGCCAGAGTTGCGCCAGGATCTGTAATTCCTTTAAAAGAATTAAGTTACAGGCAGGATTGGGAATATTCCCAAATCGGTCCTGGATTTCCTCTTCCAGCTCGGAAAGTTCTTCAAGTGAGCGAACCGCAGACAATTTTCGGTAAATTTCAATTTTTATGCGGCCAGGAGGAATGAAATCTGAGGGGAGGAAAGCAGTACAAGGTAAATCTATGGAGACATGGTGATGTTCCCGAATGGGCTCATTTTTCAGTTTTTTGCAAGCATTCTCTAAAAGTTGACAATAAAGTTCATAGCCAACAGCGGCGATGTGCCCACTCTGCTCCGTCCCCAAAATGTTACCGGCTCCTCGAATCTCCAGATCACGCATGGCAATTTTGAATCCGGCACCAAGTTCGCTGTATTCCTCAATCGCTTTGAGCCGCTTAGCGGCAACCGGAGTCAGTATCTGACCATCGCGGAGCAAGAGATAACAATAAGCCCGATGATGTGATCGACCAACGCGTCCTCTTAACTGATGTAGATCAGATAGTCCATAATTCCCGGCATCGTGAATGAAAATCGTATTCGCATTTGGAATATCAAGCCCACTCTCTACGATGGTCGTGCAAACGAATATATCGTTTTTTCCGGAAACAAAGTCAAGCATTGCCGTTTCAAGCTCTGATTCTTTCATTTGCCCATGACCAATGCCAATGTTTGCTTCGGGAACAATCTGCTGGATTCGATCTGCGTAAGTCTTAAGATCATGAACACGGTTGTGCACAAAGTAAACCTGCCCATTTCGATTCAATTCACGGACCATCGCATGCCGAATCAGTTCGGGATCGAAGCGTGTGATTCTGGTTTCGATGGGAACGCGATCACGGGGGGCTGTCGTCAGATTAGAAATATCACGTATCCCTAATAAAGACATATGTAGTGTACGAGGTACCGGTGTCGCACTAAGAGTCAGCACTTCAATTTGCAATCTAAGGTGTTTCAGCATTTCCTTCGCCTCTACACCAAAGCGTTGTTCTTCATCAATGATCAACAATCCCAAATCTTTAAACTTAATATCCTTCTGAATTAAGCGATGAGTTCCAATAACCAGGTCAACACTACCGGAGGCCATCCCTTCAAGAATGATTCTCTGTTCTTTTTTGGTTTTGAAACGAGACAGGCCTTCAATTGTGATCGGATAATCGGCCATGCGCTCACTGAAAGTGCGGGTATGCTGTTCGGCTAAAACCGTCGTAGGAACCAGAACAGCGACTTGCTTACCTGCATCGATGGCTTTAAAGGCGGCCCGAATAGCAACTTCTGTTTTGCCATAACCGACATCACCACAGATGAGACGATCCATGGGCTGAGGCCGTTCCATATCGAGTCGAACATCATTGATCGCATGCAATTGGTCTTCTGTTTCCGTGTAGGGAAACGAAGCCTCAAACTCTTTTTGCCAATGACTATCGAGGGGATACGCCAGCCCTGGTTGTGCAGACCGCATTGCCTGCAATCGCAACATGTCGCTGGCCATATCTCGAACGGCTTGCGCTGCTTTTTCTTTTTTATTAGCCCAGCCTTTGGTTCCTAGTTTCGAAAGCTGTGGTATATGTTTTCCACCACCAATATATTTTTGCACCAAATGAACCAGAGACACGGGAACATACATCTGCACTTTGTCACGAAATTCTAAAGAAAGATGTTCTTCGCGATGTCCCTCTTTTTCAAGCAGTTCAAGTCCTTTGAAACGCGCAATACCATGTGACAAATGAACAACAAAGTCTCCCACGTTTAAATCCAGGAAGCTGTCGATCGCCCGACTTTCGACTTTTCGCTTTCTGGGCTTATGTCTGATGTCAGCTCGTCCGAAAAGCTCATGGTCACTGAGAACAACTAGATGCTCGGGTACGATCCGAAAACCTAAAGCCAGATTTCCAATACAAGTCGTAATGCGATCAGTGATATCAAAATCGGACTCACCAAGTATCTCCTGCAGACGATCTTCTTCGCCCTGATTATGACAACAAATGAGAATTCGGTCCTGAACTCCGGTTATCGAATCCAACTCTTCGATCATTTCGGACTTGGCGCGTGTAAACCGTTCGATCGATTCAATCTGCAAATGGCAAGATACCTCAGTCGATTCAGCCGAAATCGGAGCAATTGTCACAGAAGGAAAATCAGTACAGCGTGACAAAGTCGCTGGTACACTGAATAGTCCACGCGGATTTTCAAGACGTTCCAGATAACGTTTGCCTTCTTCGATCAGTTCGGGAAGTTCAATTAACACAATGCAAGTATCGGCAGGCAAGTTATCCAACAGGCTTTCTGTTACCGGTTCTTCTTCACTCTGAGCCACCACTGTCCGATGCTGTGAACGTTTCTGATCAGATGAAACGGGTGAAACCAGAATGAGATCGACTTGTTGGCAGGTTTCAACTGTTCGCTGCGTTTCTACATCAAACCGTCTGATCGATTCAACTTCATCACCAAAAAATTCGATACGAATGGGAAGTGTGGCATCAGGAGAAAAAATATCGAGAATCCCCCCATGCATACTGAATTCCCCAGGGAGTTCGATTGCAGTGGTTCGTTCGAAACCGCGTTCAATGAGCCAGCTCATAAAAGCATCGGTATCAATTTCGTCTCCGACCTTGATAGTACGGGTGGCTTCGCGCCGTTCACTTTGGCTAGGAACCGGTTGTAACAGAGCAGGGAAGGAAGACACCATCACAAGCGGGTTTTGGACCGTATGGGTATCTGCCTGTCCCAACTGATTGAGTACGCGCAGGCGACCTCCAAAGACCGAATCGGCTACGTCATACTCGCCCGGTAAGGTCTCCCAGGCCGGAAATAATTCAGGGATTCTTCCCAGAAAACTGGCAAAGTCACCCGCAAATTCATCAATTTCTCCCAATCGGGGAAGTACGATTAGTAAGGGTGATTTTAAAGATTTGGCGATTGCCGCAGCAGTCAGCGCGCACGATCCTCCCCAGGCTCCGTCAATCGTCCCACTCTGACCTGATTGGAGGGCTGCAACAACTGCTGCGAATCCTTCGCTTTGGCTTAAAACGGGAACCAGATCCTGCATCGACTCAATCTGACTGTCGATTGGTTTGGTCATGTTCAGAATAATTTTAGCAATCGAATTAAAATTGTCACGCGCTCACCATGAAAAACCTGGTTGGGAGGTCGTTTTCAGGATCTTCCGACGTGACTTCAGAGCATTGCAAAGATACGATAGAGAATTGACGATTCACTGGAATGAAAAAACAGTGATTGCGTCTTTATCCTACTGACTTCCCCGATTTTGTAACGCTGAAGGATACATAGTGCCTGATAATTCTGATTGTTTTGATGTTAATGTTGCTTTGGGACCACGGAGTTACCATATTTCGGTAGTCAGTGACAGGTTTGATCAGTTCGCTGAAACCCTGGAAAGTTGGTTGAATCATAATCCTGCTTTTCGAAATACAGTTGCAGAAGGAAACAAGTCGGCACTGATCATAACAGACGAAAATCTTGCAACATTGCATGCTTCTAAAGTTGAAAAGAGTCTGGAAACGCGTGGCTGGAAATGGGAAACTGCGGTTATTGAACCAGGAGAGAAATCCAAATCACTGGCTGTCATATCTGACCTGTATGATCGACTGGTAGCCATAAAGGCTGATCGGCAAACAATCGTGATTGCCGTTGGTGGTGGAGTGATAGGTGATGCAGCCGGATTTGTAGCAGCAACCTATGTCCGTGGGCTACCTTTTGTCCAAGTCCCAACTTCACTGTTAGCGCATGTCGATAGTTCTGTAGGTGGGAAAGTGGGGGTCAATCATCCTCAGGCAAAAAACCTGATCGGCGCCTTCTACCAGCCGTTGGGAGTCTTCATCGATACCTCAACACTCGAAACACTTCCAGATCGTGATTATCGTAGCGGTTTGGCAGAAGTTGTAAAATATGGTGTGATTCTTGATTCACGGTTTTTTCAGTATCTTGAACAGAATATCGATGGACTGAATCAACGCTCTGCGGAGGTGCTTCGTAAGGTAATTGCCCGTAGTTGTGAACTCAAAGCAGAAGTTGTAGAGCAGGATGAGCATGAGCGAACAGGACTACGGGCCATACTTAATTATGGTCATACTTTTGCACACGCTTTTGAAGCCCTCTGTGGTTATGGAGAACTAATGCATGGCGAAGCGGTCTCCATTGGCATGATCTATGCCAGCTGTCTGGCAGAAAAACTGAACTTGATTTCCCATCAGGAAACAGAACGTCAAGTTCATCTTTTGCAGGCATTGGGTTTGCCAACGCTATTGCCCGAAGGAACTCAGCTCAATAATGACGATATTATCGATCGTATGAAGTTGGATAAGAAAACAGTAGGGGGGCAACTAAGATTTGTACTTCCAACTTGTCTGGGTCGCGTCGAAGTGTTCAAAGAGATCCCGGAAGCACAAGTTCGAGAAGTCCTTGATGAACTGAAACGCTCGGTTTCCTCCGATGATTTTCAGATTTAAGTCACGGCGTTGTCACTGTATATTCATGTATGATCTAATCGGATATTCAACTCTAATTGTGTGCTATCATAGCTGTATTAATTCTAGTTACCATACAAGATTTCTTCGCTTCAGACCTCCTCATATTTGCATCAATCTGTAATGTCCACACAATCGATACCAGTACATCCCTCCTTCTGGATTAGTTATCGATGATCTTAATCCTTCATCAAAATTAGAAACTAATCTTAATAACAGGCCTGCATTCTATTTCTCTGCTCACTAGGAGCGCTGTCCGTTCGACGGCTTTGGGCCTTGGTTTAGTGATACGCTTATTTACAAAAGGACTTTTAAAACATGTCAAGTTTAACTCCATCACTCACAGGAGCGCGCTGGCGATTGATTAATCGGGAGCAAGTACTCGATATGGCAATGGGGGATACTGAATTTCTCTCGGAATTGATCGAACTTTTTTTGGGCTGTGTCTCTAAGCAAATGCAGGAAATTAAGCAGGCCATTGAAGAAAATGATGCTGAAGCTATAGCTGAGGCAGCTCACGCGTGTAAAGGAACGGTGGGGAATTATACAAAACTGGAGCCCTATTTACTTTTACAATCACTGGAAAATGATGGGAAATCCAATCACATTGAAGAATCCCAAGGCAAATATTGTTTACTGGAAAAAGAAATCACTCAATTGATTTTAGAAATAAAAGCATTGATGGCTCAAGAGTGTTACAACGTTCCAGCTTCTCATCAGCATGTAGAATAAACCCAAAGGCAACTCTTATGAAAATTTTAGTAGTTGATGATGTTGGATATACTTGTCATTTCCATACACGACTTATAGAAAAATTTGGTTATTCCGCTTGTTCGGCGACTTCCGGATATGAAGCATTGAATTACCTGAAAACAGATAATGATATCAGCATTGTCGTGACTGATTTGATGATGCGTGGTATGGATGGCGTGGACTTGTTTCAAGAAGCACAGAATCTGGAACGATTTACCGATGAAGGAGAACTAGATCCTCCCCAGTTTGTTCTGATGACTGCTTTGAGAATGCAAAAAAATTCTCAAGATAAAGATGTTCAACGACTTAAGCTGGCGAAAGAACTAGGTGTCGGCAAGATTATGTTCAAGCCATTAGACCAGGATGAACTCGAACAAACATTAAAAGATATGGCAATGGGAGCCCCCACTGCTGCTGGAAAATCATTAGATTTATATACTCCCACACAAAGTTTGAAAGACGCTGTAAAAGAGATTATTGATTCTGGAAATGCGGGGGCTGCTGAACAATTTGTTGAATGTTTAACTGAAGAAGTCGACAGCCTGAAAAAGTTTTTGAGTACGCTGGAAACTGTTTAAAATTCAGCATTTAAAATAAATTACTTAATGCAATAAATGATGATTGTTTAATAATTCGTATAAGGAGGGATTTGACTGTACTCTGATACGAACTATATTTTTTGTATGCAGAGATATACAAATCATACCTTCGTTTAAATCAACTCAAATTTAATCGTTTTCAATTTCTCATTTTTTAGGTGGATGCTGGCCAATGTGCCCTTTAAACACGCGGCTAATGTGCCTTCTCAATCTGGATCAGTATTCTGAAAAACAGAATCGTGCATTATCGCGCGTTCTGGACTCACTGGACCATTTGGAAAAGCGAATGAGCGTCCACTATTCAGAAAAACGGGTCCATGAACGCAAGGACTTTCGTGGGATTGTGATGATTTCAATTCCAAACGACGACCCTATTTTAAGTTCCAACAATGCCCCTTTTGATGAGTGTAGTGTCAATACCGTCAATGTCTGGTCTCGGTCAATTTCTCAATCCGGTCTTTCATTCGTCTATCCCTTTCCAATACATCAGACCGAAATTCTTGTGGGAGTTCCTGTAACCGATGATCAAGTGACCTGGTTTCGTTCAGAAATTGTGAGACGGAAGGAAATTGAAGAAGAAAAGTTCTGGGAGTATGGAGTCAAGTTTCTTGGAAAAGTGGTTATTTAATCCGCTTCATTGCTCGTGTTCTTAGTTGAAATCGACCAGAATTGTCTTACCTGGTTGTCAGTTTTTTAAGTAATACTTCTACCTCTTCATGAGACGTTACGTCTTAACCTAAGTAGTGGAAAGCCCGGGAATGGAAGGCCTGAACGGCATCATTCAAAATAACTACTCAAAAATCCAAAGTCGAATCAAAGCGGCCTGCTTACGCTGCCAGCGCAATTCAGAATCGGTAACATTAGTGGCCGTTACAAAATATGCCCAAATGGAATGGGTGAAAATATTGCTTGAATTGGGATGCATCCATTTAGGTGAAAGCCGAACTCAGCAACTTAATGAGCGTGCCGCCATGCTGCCAGATGATCTGCATTGGCATTTTATTGGCCCCCTGCAACGCAATAAGGTCAGACGCACAATTCTGAAGAGTAGCCTTATTCACTCTGTTGATTCTTTGAAGTTGCTGTCAACCATCGATCGCATTGCCGCCGAATGTGGATTACAGCCACATGTTCTAATCGAAGTGAATCTTGCCGGTGAAGAGAATAAAAAAGGCTTTAGCAAAGCAGATCTCCTTGCTAATTGGGCATCGATTTATACCGCATCACATGTCTGTATAGACGGCCTGATGACAATGGCGCCTCATCATCAAGATCCAGAATTAGCACGACCTGTTTTCCATGAACTATCAGAATTGCGAAGTCAACTTCAGGCAATCTCACCTGCAGAGATACAATTGAAGGAGCTCTCGATGGGAATGAGTGGAGATTTTGAAGTCGCGATAGAAGAGGGCGCGACTCTCGTACGCATAGGTAGTGCACTCTATGAGGGCTTGAACTAATAAGAAGGGCAAAGCAAAAAAAGCCTTGCTTAAAGTCATTCAAGAAGGACTCAATCTGAAACGATCGCAAATCGAGCTATATAAAGGGAAAACGACTTCTCTTAAAGTCTTTCGTATCATGGAAATTTCACAGGAGGAATTACAGAGCAAGATAGCAGAGACTCTGAATCATTCGGAATAGCTAATAGCTTTGCTGGTTCACAAAAGACCCCAAAAACTGATTTTACGCACTGCTTCGCTCTATTTGAGTTTCCCAGACTGATCTTCGATCATTGGCTTCTTGTACAGGAATTTTAAGTCATTGATTGCAGCCACTTGTGTGGACGCATATAATTATCGACAATGAATTGAAACTGTGTCATTCCTCAAGAGACCATAGCTCAGCTTCCACATGCTGAAACGAGCAGCATTGGTTTCAGATTTTACAACCCACCCGATCTTCAAGATTTCACAAAAGGATTAATTCGCCATGACTGACTCGATGCCCGTTCGCCTGCTTTTGGCAGCCTTGCTGGTTAGTGGACTCACACTGTCATCCCAATCTGCTGAGCGTACTCAACTCTCAAAGTCCTGGAAACAATGGAGAGGACCAGACCGTCAGAATCATTCCACTGATACAGGACTCATTCAGGATTGGAATGAAAATCCCCCCAAGCTAGTCTGGACAGCCACTGGTTTGGGTAAAGGTTATGCCAGCGTTTCGATTAAGGATAACCGTTTATTTACAACCGGGAATCTTCCAGAAGGTCAGGCCGTGATCGCAGTCAACACGGATGATGGCAAAATTTTATGGAAAACAAATCTGATTGATTCAAATCCCAAACACGGCTATCCCGGTGCGCGTTGCACTCCTTCTATTGATGGAGATCGGTTGTATGCGATTTCCACTAATGGTGCGATCTCCTGCCTCAGTGTTGCCGATGGAGAAATCATCTGGACGAAAACCTTTGAAGAAGAGTGGGATGGAAAAATGATGTCTGGCTGGGGGTTTTCAGAATCTCCCCTGGTAGACGGCGATCTGGTTTTGTGTACTCCCGGCGGGGAAGATGCCATGATTGTTGCCCTGGATAAAACAACAGGAAAAGAAGTTTGGAAAACTTCAGTATCAGACCTGGGAGAAAAAGGGAAAGATGGAGCCGGCTATTCCTCAATCGTGATTTCCAATGCTGGCGGAGTAAAACAATATGTCCAACTCACCGGTAGAGGTTTGATTGGCGTGCGTGCCAGTGATGGTAAACTGCTTTGGAATTATAATCCTGTTGCAAATAAAGTTGCCAATATTCCAACTCCGATCGTCTCTGGAGATTATGTTTTTTGTTCAACTGGATATGGAACCGGCAGTGCTCTGGTAAAACTGTCCAAAGACGGAGACGGCATCAAGGCAGAAGAAGTTTATTTTCTGAACGCCAAAACGTTGCAAAACCATCATGGAGGCATGATTCTGCACGATGGTCATATTTATTGCGGACATGGACACGGAAAAGGGTTTCCGATCTGCATCAATTTAAAATCGGGCAAAGTGGTCTGGGGCGGAAGGATACGTGGTGAAGGTTCAGGTTCCGCTGCAATTTCTTTTGCAGACGGAAATTTGATCTTCCGCTATGAAAGTGGAGACTTAGCATTAATTGAAGCGACTCCGAAAGAATATATCTTGAAGGGCAGCTTCAAGGCAGACCAAGTCCTGGGCAAAGCCTGGGCACAACCTGTCATTTGTGGTGGGAAACTTTATCTGCGAGAGCAGGGTGTGTTAATGTGCTATGATCTGAAAAAATAGACACAAATTTGAAGTCGAGTGAAATAGAAAATCCCTGTCGAACTTGATCGACAGGGATTTTTTGTTGAACTGATACTTTAACCAGCCGTATTTTTAAACCTGCTCAAATCAATTTTTCCATTCCCTTCTACTGGCAATTTACCATTAGGGCAATAACGGGAACGGGCTACACTTGAAGCAATATTATAAGTGTAAACTGCATCCTGGCGAACCAGAAAAATCACAGTTCCTTTCTTTTGCGCACCGATTTTATCGAGCAGCTCAACAAACGGCAGACTTTTCCGAAGGTCATCTCTGCGGACTCGTAAGGTCTTTGCCGGACCGTCCAGGACAACGATTCCATTTTTTGTACATTCAATAAACGTTGGCTTCAGGTCCACTCCTGTACCACCTGGTTGAATTCTCACCTCAGCTGCCACAGGATTTTCCCGTTTGTTTAATTCTTTTTTAAGTTTATCGATCTCCTGTTGCAGCTCCATAGGATCGTCTTTGATCTCTTCAATGCGTTTTTGAAGACGATTGGCCTCTGCCAGTAGTCTAATTTTTTCCTCCGGGCTAATGTCATTCGGAATTTTGTTTTTTTCCTGTTTGAGTTTCTTTAACTCTTCCAAGGCTAAAATCAAATCACGATTCAACTTTGAAAGGTCTTCGATCTGGTCTTTAACCTGATCGATTTCTTCTTGTTTCGCTTCAATTTTTTTCTGTTGTTGTTCAAATTCTTCGGCACGTTTCCAGGTATCGTCCTGATTATCCATCTGACTTAAGGCGAGCGCTGTGATCATGAGTGTCAATACACCGATCACGCATGCCAGAATACTCAGAAACGGAAACAATGAAACCGCGTCTTCATTGTTTTTCTTCTTCTTAGCCACGTTATCGTACTTTCCTTGAACTGCCGAAGAGTCCCCATTTTTTGCGAGGTGCTTCTACTTGCTGAATGAGCACCTGCTTTTCTCCCAGGTCAGATAAAACCGTGTTGAGCCCGTTTAATCCCTGTTGCACACCATTGAAGGACTGAGAAAGAACTTCTGCAGCTTCCACCACCTCACTTGTCTCGCCATTCATTTTTTCCATTTGCGTGACTTGTTCGGACTGAAGTTCTGTCATTTTTAATTGCACTGCCTCCATTTGTTCCATAACAGAATTGTGCTCTGCAGTTAACTTATCAATGACCTGTTGGGTTTTATTGAGTTGTTCTTCCTGCTGGGTACGAATTTTATCATCTATTTTGCCCCAGGACTTCATAACTTGCTGAGACAGGGTACTGCCAATACCCTCAAGTTTCTGTGTCCACGTTTGCAGTTCTGCATGATGGTCGGCCATTGCTTTATCTATCGTCCGCTGAATCAAGCGTCGATGATCTTTCTCAGAGCCACTTGTGGCTTGATCACTTTCTTTAAGCCGCTTTAACAAATTTTCGTTGCAGTACTCATCAACCCAATTTAATAAATCTTCTTCCGACTTTTGCATCGAACTACTGGGAAACATGACGAGCATACTCATCACCAGCGCAACCAACGTGGTATCGAAGGCAGTTGATAAACCACCGGTCACGCCGTTCAGAGAATCCTTTAAGACAGAAATATCTTGAGCCGCATCCATAGATCCGGAGAAGCTTCCCACAGACTCACTGATCCCCATCACAGTACCAATGAATCCCAGGATAGGAATGGCCCAAATAAAGACTTTGAGCATGGTATAACTGGAATCAATGGCTGTTGCATCAATTTCTGATTGTGACTGTAATCGGCTGGAGACTTCGGAGCTACTCCCCAATACACTAAAATGCTCTAAACCTCTCAAGACCCGATTGATCAAAAAGCTTTCACGAGGATCGACGGGAAGAGCATTCACATGTTCAATAAATTTCGAGACCGTCTTTTCAGAAATCTCTTCTGAAATATCAGTCGGCAGTGTATCAAAGAGCATTGAGTCCTTTTGCTTGGCTAACTTGCGAGACTTTAGAAACAAAATCGCACCGGACCAGCTCATCAGAAAAACAAGTACAAACGGAACCCATCCGCGGTCTAGAAAGAGTTCACCCAGATAATAACCCCGAATCGGAAAAACTAATACGTAAAAAAGGATTGAAGTCACAAGCGCAATTGTGGCACTCTTCGAAAGGCTGACCTCAGTTCCGTCAGCCCAACCGCTGGACGCGGCTTTCTTAGTTCCTCGACTGCTTGAAGTCCTTGAAGAAGAGGAGGGAGAACTTGAAGTGGAGATATCAACGGAAGTGTCGATTATCGGAGTTTCCGGTCGTTTCACTAACATTGCGTGATGGCAGTACGGACATCGGACCTTTTTGCCTATATTTTCGTCACGAACTTTGAGTTTTTTGGAACATTTTTCACAGGGAAACTGGAAATACATGGAAGGAATCCCGGGGTGTAGTAAGTTGATGTATAGTATGGGATGTTTTTTAATTCTCGATTGCGAAAGCTCGCAAAAAGACAGTTTATCCAAGCGGCGGCTGTCTAAAAAGTCAACAGCGTGCTGCATTCGCTTAAACTACCGAAAGAGCTGAATTATTAGAGAATACGATTTTCTACATGACAATTTCCAATACAAATCTTCATTATTGGGACTAATATAAAAAACTGTAGTCCGGATTTGTTTATTAAGTTCTAAATTCATCAGAATACACGACATATGAGCTTTACTGTATACTAGAGGTAGCTCGAAGACACATCATACACACGAACAAAGCCATGTCGTTAATTTGATTCGAGTGAAGACAAAATCCTTAACATAGAAAAAGTAATACATGTCTACTGATTCAATTGACACCGTAAAACAACATTGGGCTGGTTTTGATTTGGGCGGGACCAAAATGCTCGCAAAAATCTTCGATTCTGAATACCAAACTTTGGGCAGAAAACGGAGAAAGACCAAAGGTCATTCAGGCGTGGAATCTGGCTTGGAGCGTATAGCGCAAACAATCCATCAGGCTCTGGAAGAAGCCAATCTAACGCCTGACATGTTGGCGGGTATTGGCGTGGGCTGCCCGGGTCCACTGGATTTAAAAAAAGGGGTTATCTTCGAAGCCCCTAATTTGGGTTGGTATGATGCTCCCGTCAAAGAAGTACTGGAAAAAGAGTTTGGTTGTCCCGTTGTCATTTGCAACGATGTCGATGCTGGTGTTTTCGGTGAATACCGTTTTGGAGCGGCCAAAGATTCTACTTCTTCAATGGGTATCTTCCCCGGAACGGGGATCGGAGGAGGGGCCGTTTATCGTGGTCAACTGGTCCAGGGGAGTAAAAGCTCCTGCATGGAAATTGGCCATACTAAAGTTTTACCCAGTGGCCCCGAATGTGGCTGCGGTCAGCATGGATGTCTGGAAGTGTTTGCCAGTCGTCTGGCAATATCAGCAGGTGCGGCACAGGCTGCTTATCGCGGTGATGCACCTAAGTTACGTGAGCTGGCAGGAACCGATCTCTCTGATATCAGGAGTGGAATCCTGGCTGCTGCAGTTCAGGGAGGAGATGAAAGCGTTAAAAAAATTATTTTACGTGCAGCAAAATATATCGGAATCGCTGCCGGGAATATGGTGCATACATTCTCGCCTGAAGTAATTGTTCTGGGAGGGGGATTGATCGAAGCCATGCCGGATCTGATAGTACCAGCAGTCGCTGAAGCCACTCGTGAGAACGTGATGCCAACATTTAAAGATTCGTTTAAAGTCGTAGCCGCCCAATTAGGGGATGACTCCACTGTCTTGGGAGCCGCGGCCTGGGCACAAAAAGTGATTCAAGAATCTCCATCGTTGAGAATTGAAACGAAAGTATGAACACAAAAGATTCACCACTCGCCGAAACGACTGCCGGTTCTAATCGTCCAGATTCGGCTCCCAATCGATTGATTGCTGTGATCGATATCGGTACGGGTGCCATTCGCATGGCAATCGCAGAAATTAAAGAAGACGGCAACGTCAACACACTGGAGAGGCTTTCTCAAGCAGTAACACTGGGTGAAGACACCTTTCAGACTCGTAATATTCAAAAATCGACAATGGAAGAGTGTGTACGAATTCTCAAGAGCTATCGACGCAGATTGGACGAATATCAGATTACTCGCGATGATCAAATTCGTGTTGTCGCTACGAGTGCCGTTCGGGAAGCCGACAATCGACTTGCATTTACCGACCGAATTTTTATCGCGACCGGTTTTGAAGTCGCACCTCTGGATGAAGCTGAAGTGAACCGGATTACCTACCAGGGAATTCGACCTTACCTGACCGCAAAACCTAATTTGGACGAAGCGCGAACCATCGTTACCGAAATCGGGGGAGGAACAACCGAACTTTTACTGGTCCAACATGGAGACGTACTGTTCTCCAAAAATTATCGACTCGGAGCACTACGACTGCGCGAGATGTTGAAAGGGTATCGAGTACCCTTGTCCAAAGAACGTACGATTATGGAGAATCAGATTGAGCGTGTGATCGAACAAATTGTTCATGAAGTCCCTGGTGATAAATCGATCAAACTCGTGGTGCTTGGCGGTGATGTTCGATTTGCACTATCGCAATTACGGCCGGAAGACGAAATTCCTGACCCCAATGATTCAGCCGATGAACTAGATCGGCTCAAAGTTTCTGAACTAAGTAAGTTCACAAACAAAATTTTACAAAAAGATGAAGACCAGTTGGTTCAAAATTACCATCTTTCATTTACAGATGCAGAAACACTGGGACCTGCGTTATTAGCATATACAAAACTGGCAGAAGCTTATCAACTGAAACATATTTATGTAACAAAAGCCAATTTTCGTGATGGCCTTTTGAAAGAAATGGCAGATCAAAATAACTGGTCGGACGAATTTAACAGACAAGTGATTCGTTCGACGGTAGACTTTGGCAAACGCTTTGACTTTGATGAAACACATGCCCGACACGTTGCTTTTTTGGCTGATACTCTTTTCCAATCACTACAGAATGAGCATAAGCTTGATTTGAGAAATCGGCTTTTACTTTATACAGCCGCTCTACTGCATGAGATTGGAATGTATGTAGACCAACGTGGCTACCATAAACACTCGATGTATTTAATCAGTAACGGTAATTTGTTTGGTTTGGGAAAGTCAGATTTGTTACTCGTCTCATTAATCGCCCGCTATCATCGGCGTGCTTCCCCTAAAGCGACTCATCCAGGATATTCGACCTTAGATCGAGTCAGCCGGATAGCGATCGCAAAAATGGCTGCAATCTTGCGGGTAGCCGACGCACTGGATTACTCTTATAGTCAACGCGTCCAGGAAATTGAATGTGAAATCGTAGAAGGACAGTTGATTATTTCTATACCGCACGTTGAAGATGTTTCTCTGGAACAAATTGCATTAGTGGAAAAAGGCCCATTATTTGAAGAAGTTTTTGGACTCAAAGTCCACTTGAGGAAGAAGAAATAGACGAAATGTTTCTCGCGGCTGCTTAGTCGTAAAATGCAAATCTACAACTCGATTTTTCAACAGGTTGCACATGGCTTCTAAAGCATCAAAATATCTTAACCGGGAATTAAGCTGGCTTGAATTTAATCAACGAGTGCTGGATGAAGCCCATGATCCCTCAATCCCTTTACTGGAACGGTTAAAATTTCTGGCGATTACCAGTTCGAACCTCGACGAATTTTTTATGGTCCGCGTGGGTGGTCTCCATTTATTGCAGGCAAGTGGTAACACAACTCCTGATCCATCAGGAATGACTCCCAGTGAAACTCTGAAAGCGATCAGTTTACGCGCTCATCACATGATGGTTGAGCAGTATCAATGTTTATTGAATGAAATTGAGCCACCTCTCTCGGAAGCCGGATTTCAAAGAGCTAATCCTCTGGAATTAACTGACTCACAACGGCGAATTGTCGAACATGTCTTTCGAGATGAAATTTATCCCGTGCTCACCCCTATGGCAGTGACGCCAGAAATGGAGTTTCCTTATCTGGTAAATCATACGCTGAATATTATTGTTCGCCTGGCACCGGCTGAAAATAGTGAGAACAAGCAAAATCGATTTGCCATCATTCCTTTTGGTAGAACAGAGTTTCGATTTATTACGCTCCCTTCCGAGGGTGGATATCAATATTTACCTATGGAAGACGCAGTCAGTCTATTTATTGAACAGTATTTTCAGGGTGAGCACGTTCTGGAGAGTATTCCCTTTCGTGTCACAAAAAACGCAGATGTCAGCCTGCAAGATGAATTTGCCTCTGATCTGTTACACCAGATGGAAGATATGCTGGATCAGCGAAAGCAGGGAGATTGTATCCGTCTGGAAGTCGCTGAAAACGTTTCTGTAGAGACTCTGGAATTTTTGGAACGGGGTTTGAATGTACTTGATGAGAATGTCTACCGCATCCCCGGGCCCCTGGATCTGACCGCTTTTATGAGACTGACGGACATCTCCGGATTTGAGGCACAGAAAGATCAAGCCTGGCCACCTCAACCTTCTCCAGATGTGAACCCTCGTCTCAGCATGTTCAAGAATATTTCACGGCAGGATATCTTGCTATGCCATCCTTACGAAAGCTTTGAGCCAATCGTCAGACTGATTGAAGAAGCTGCCGTTGATCCAGATGTGTTGGCCATCAAACAGATTCTCTATCGAACCAGTAAACACAGCCCGATCGTAGCGGCATTGATACGTGCGGCTGAGCAAGGCAAACATGTGACCGCTATTGTTGAACTAAAAGCCCGTTTTGATGAAGCACGAAATATTGAATGGGCCAAGAATCTGGAGCATGCCGGAGTACAAGTCATTTATGGTGTAAAAGGACTTAAAACACATGCGAAGATCTGCTGCATTATCCGCCGTGAACCGCAAGGAATTCAGCGTTATATCCATTTTGGCACAGGCAACTATAACGATGCGACTGCGAAAATTTATAGCGATATCAGTTACTTCACCTGTGACGAAGTTTTAGCATCTGATGCAATTAACTTCTTTAATTCGATCACAGGATATTCTCTGCCACAGAAATATCAAAAACTGGAAGCAGCCCCCATCGGTTTGAGAGACAAAATTCTTGACCTGATCCACCATGAAACAGAACGCAAGAAACAAGGGCAGAAGGCAAGAATTATAGCAAAAGTCAATTCACTAGTGGATCCAGAAATTATTGATGCATTGTATCAAGCTTCAGAAGCCGGAGTTAAAATCAAACTAAATATTCGTGGGATCTGCTGTCTGCGCCCTGGTGTCTCCAAGTTAAGCAAAAATATTGAAGTCGTCAGTATTATCGATCGGTTCCTGGAGCATGCCCGGATTCTGTATTTTTATCATGGTGGTGATGAACGAGTTTTGATCTCCAGTGCCGATTGGATGCCCCGGAATTTAGATCGGCGGGTCGAATTGCTGGTGCCGATTGAGGAAGAAAAAAGTCAGCGAAAGTTGGTGAAAATTTTGAACAGCTATTTTGCCGACAATGCCAAAGGTCGGGTATTAAATGGGGATGGAGTTTACGAGCGCATCAGTCCAGGCAAAGATAAAAAACGTGTTCGCTGTCAGCAGGCTTTATACGAAGAAGCGGTTTCAGCCGTGAAGCAGGCAGAAAAAGCCGGGCGTACCATTTTCGAACCGCATATGGCTCCCGAGGATCAGTAGTCACTGAATACACGATGTTTTATTTATGACAATTTCAGTACACAAGAAATCAGGTCAAATCTGAAACCTGATAGAAAACACTACGATTGCCTATAAAAATTGAGGGACTCACTAAAGTCTTATCCTACATCTCTATAATAAGTTACGATTTTTGATTATTGCTGGCCCTCTGGATTTCAGCTGATTCGAACTAAAAAGGTATTGCCTCAAATTTGGGATTTGCAAAAATAGGGATAGATCATGTATCGCACCCACGCAGTGCGATAGGACTAGAGCCTGTATTCAAGATTGGAGCTACAAACCGATGATGAAACAGGGAGTTTATCTAAGAAAAGGAGGTGATTGAGTGGACAGTTATTGTTGTAGCCAGAAAGGTGGTTGTACTTAGCGACTTCTGGCGGGTTGTCATAGACAACCACCACTCGTGAGGATCACCTCGATCCTAACGAAATTTGAACGGGGCTGACCTGCATCACTGTGGGTCAGCCTTTTTTTGAAGTATCAAGAAAAAGAGCACCGGAAATTCATTCCGATGCTCTTTTTGTCTTTTTGATCTCATTCGATAGATCGTACCACAATCGCTTAGACTTCGTTGGGAACCACGAATGGCTTACGATACTGGCGAGTTAAATATTTGTCTGCTTCTGGATCGTCTACAAACTGTTCTGTTTTGGGATCGAAGTTCAGTTGGCGTCCCAGACGAAAGGCAATGTTACCCAAATGAGCAAGGCCGGAACTGGTATGAGCTGTTTCGACAGGGCCATTCAAAGTCTCAGCCTTCCGTGATCGGACAGCATCCAGGAAATTGGTGAAGTGTGCTTCGACGGGATCAGCTCCGCTCTTCTTCGGCCCGGGTTCCCGTTTTCGTCCCAGATAGGTCTCATAAGATTTATATCCCTTAACAACCATATAACCCTCCGATCCGTAGAATATGTTACCCACAGTCGCTCCGTCTTCGGTATTCGTATTCCAGGGACGTACTTCAAACTGAATCATTCTGTTTTCTTCAGGATAAAAATAGTTCGTTGTAAGAAGTTCCGGTGTCTCTTTATCGTCATCCCACAGGAACTTACCTCCCATGGCGTTAATTTGCGAAGGTAGTTTGACATCCAAGCCCCAGAGGCACATATCAGTCTCGTGAACCCCCTGGTTGCCTACGTCACCATTGCCGTAATCCCAGGTCCAGTGCCAATTATAGTGCACCAGACGCCGTGAAAAGTCAGTTTCCTGAGCAGGTCCCTGCCAAAGGTTCCAATCGAGATAGGAGGGTACTTTTTCAACAGGCTTTTTTCCGATTGAAGGACGCCAGCGGAAGACGAGACCACGAGCCATATAAACTTTACCAATGGTCCCTTTGCGAAGATGCTCGACTGCTTCCTGAATTGCAGGTTGGCTGCGAAGTTGTACGCCGTGTTGCACAATGCGTTTATACTTATCAGCCGCTTCCATCATTTTGCGACCTTCGAATAAATTGTGTGAACCTGGTTTTTCAACATAAACATCTTTTCCAGCCTGGCATGCCCAAATCGTCGCCAATGAATGCCAGTGATTTGGAGTAGCTACTGTAACAACATCAATGTCATCCCGGTCAAATACTTTACGCATATCGGTCTCAGTTTCGACCTTGCGACCATACTTCTTCTCAAATTCGGCAGCACGTTTTTCGAGAACTTGTTTATCCGGATCACAGAGCAACACAACGTCAGCACCTTCAATATTGCCGACAGCCTTGATATGCGTTCTACCGCGGCCGTTCACTCCTAATACAGCTACACGAATTTTCCCATTGATGTCAGCCCGGGCTGTATTATTCAGTAATGAAGTGGCCGCAACAGCACCAGCACTGGTTTGAAGAAAACTACGTCTCGTGACCTCACTCATAACTCATCCTTTACTGATACTTACTTAATTGATTTTACTTACAAAAAAGCTTTTGATTTGAGACAAACGGAACCCCGATACAATCGTAATCAGCATTACATGCAAAGTCCAGACAATGTAACATCTTCCGCCTGAATAACTTCAACGGAAATTTCTTTTACGAAATCATACTCGAAAAATACAGAGTCGTTTCTTTTTTGCATCATTTTGTACAAGGGCGTTAAGTTGTTGATTAGAAGCAAATTTTTCACATTTACCTACTATTTCATCTCAAGTTGTTGCTTTAGATCTACAAACATTTTGGGAAATAGCACATATCTCATGTTGATACGTGACAACAAATAAATCTGCTTTGTTGAAATATTTCAAACTCTGAATAAAAGTGTGTTATACTTTTTTCAGAGACACATCATGAATAAAAATTCACACACATTAGGAATCATTTTTCGAACTGCTGAAATTTTCACTGTAGCAGAATCTACATTCGATAATTTAACGCTCGCTTCTCATTTTGAGGAACGGGCTTTTTTTATATTTGTAACAGTTTGTCAGTGACCATTAGAAACCATTCCGTTCTAAAGTGAATGATAATTATTGAAGTTACCTACTTTCGAAAAGGAGGCATATGAGAGTCCTTGTTGTTGATGAAGTTGGATACACATGCTATGTACATACCCGGCTCCTAGAAGAGCTTGGTTATGAAGTTGTGTGTGCCTCATCTGGGTTTGAAGCATTGACCATTTTGGAACAAGACAGCGAAATCAGAATTGTTTTCTCTGAGTTAGTGATGAGAGAACTTGATGGACTCGACTTATTCCTTAAGGTTCAAAAACAAGAACACTACACAGATGATGGTCAATTGGAAGCACCTATGTTTTTTGTCATGACCACTCTACAACCTGCCGATAAATCACAAACTCGACTCGTCGAAAGGCTGGAACTTGCCAAAAAGCTGGGAATTACGGGCGTAATTTATAAATCTCGCGATCGAGAAGAACTCAAAACAGTATTCTCGGAAACTTTACGAACAACGTTAGGAGAACTTTCAGAGGCCGCTCCGATCGATATTTGTACGCCAGCCGAAACACTATGTGAAGTCGTCAAAGACATCATTGAAGCAAAGAACCTCGAAGCTGCAGAAGAATTTTATAATCTTATCATCGCTCAATCTGAATACCTGGAATTTTTCATTACCAGTTCACAGAAGAGAGCCGAGTTGGCATAATTCTCAATAATACTGCTCAGACCATATAACGCCAACCAAACCAATACGTACAGGTTTGGTTGGTTTTTTATTTACCTTCCCCACCTCCTTACCTTCTTTTTTGAGCCTCTCTTTATTGCAAATCATGCATTATTGATAGCAGTCTGCATATAAGCTGATTATCATCAGTAAAGGGAGAATCTAAATATTTTTCCTGTAAAAAATTTGTGATATCGTTCCTACTTCTTAAGAGAAATTCTACTATGGCTGATCAAAAGACATTACTGGCAATTGGTGCTCATTTTGATGATTGCGTGTATGGTGTGCCTGGGGTCATGTTAAAAGCAGTTGCGAAAAACTATCGAGTGGTCCAACTCATTCTGATTGGCAACTACAGCAACTGGCCTCCCACTAAAGGGCGCGAAGAGGCATTTAGAAAATCTGTGATCAGTATTGCTCATAATTTTGGTGTTGAAACCCGATTTCTTGATTTCGCATCCCATCAATATGATACAAACGAAAAAACCAAGCAAAAAGTGGCTGCCGCTGTTCACGAGATCAAACCGGACATTGCCCTGCAAATGTGGGAATACGATCACCATCACGATCATACTGTAGCATCTCAGCTTAGTAAAATTGCTCTCAATCATGGAGGGCGAGTGCTCAATCAAGATCGGTTCAAAAACCCACGCACGATTTATCATTATGATAATGGCCCGGGGCATACGGTTGGTTTTGAACCAGACACGTTTGTCGATGTGACAGATTACTGGAATAAATCAATGGAATGGCTCGGCCGTTATATGGCTTTGCAGAGGAACGTTGACTATGATCCCACACAGGCCCATGGAGCCTTACAGGGCAAAGAAACATTAGCCCGATATCGTGGTCAAACATGCCGTGTCAAATATGCAGAGGCACTCTGGGCTCCCCGTAAGCAACCCGTGGAAATTTTTAATTGAGCATTGCGGTATAGGCAACGAAAGTAACCTGTCCCGTAAAAAATGTTATCCCGAAAATTTAATTCCTGAAGGGATTCTGATGAGTCTGGCGTTGCATATCAAAGCATCTTTGGAGCTTCCCACATTTATCGTTAATGGTTATCTCGAAGATCTAACGAATGACGATCTCTTTGTCCGCCCTGCTGAGAAGATGAATCATCTCGCCTGGCAACTGGGACACTTGATTCATAGCGAGCATTTTCATGTAACCGCGGTTTATCCAGGTACTATGCCGGAACTCCCTTCTGGATTTAAAGAACGGTACACCACAGAAACGGCAGCCAGTGACAATCCCGCTGATTTTCATTCAAAAGCAGAATACATTCAACTGATACAGGAGCAACGTCAGGGAACGTTGAATGTCCTTTCTGGCCTCAGTGATGAAGAATTGCAAAATCCATCACCTGAAACAGTTCGCTATCTGGGACCAACCATTGGTTGCGTCTTTGCTGGAGAGGCCACTCATTGGATGATGCATGCCGGACAATGGGCAGTCATTCGGCGTAATTTAGGAAAACCTCCATTATACTGATACGAATGACTGTTTATTAGAATTCAAATACCATGTCACATTCGTCTGCGAATACAATGAGCTAGCCTGAGTAAAGTACAATAAAAATGAGTCAAATGAGTGTAGAAGAACTTTATGAGCACTTAGGTGAAGATCAACTGCAACGACTGATCGCTGCGTTTTATTCCAGAGTAAAATCGGATGACATCCTGAGACCCATGTATCCTGCCGATGACTTCTCAGGAGCAGAATATCGATTGAAGGAATTTCTGGTTTATCGATTGGGAGGTCCACAACGCTATCTCGAAGAGCGCGGGCACCCTGCATTGCGAATGCGACACGCTCCCTTTGCCATAGACCAAAGTGCCCGGGATCGGTGGATCGAATTAATGAATCAAGCTATGCTTGAAGTCGACTTACCAACAGAGGCAGCTGAAATACTGAAATCGTTCTTCGATCAGATGGCAACTTTTTTGATCAATCGAGCGGGATGAGAACTCATTTTCTTTTATTCGTTAATCGGACTCAAACATGAAACTCGATGATCGCTTACAGGCAGACTGTCACCTTCTATATGAGATTGAAGAATCAACGCTTCTGTTGATGAATAATTCGCTGGTAAGCTGGTTTATCTTAGTACCTCATTGTGATGAAATTGAGCTAACGAATTTACCCTTTGATCAGCAAACCGCAATTCTGAAAGAAATCAATCTGGTATCTCGATTTATTCAACAGTCATTTCTCCCTGACAAAATGAATATTGCAGCTCTGGGCAATGTCGTCAGTCAATTACATGTGCATATCATCGGCAGGAAACACAATGATCCCTATTGGCCCGCTCCTGTATGGGGACATTCCCAAACTCAAACTTATTCGGATGAAGAAGTAAACACTATCAAAAAAAACTTTAAATCATTTTATGCGGCTGAACGTAGCGAGACATAAATCAATGAGGCTTCTCTAATCGATAGAGCAAAACCATGAAAAATCAACCATTACGTATCGGTATCCTGGGTCTGATTCACGATCATGCCTGGGACCATTTGCCGCAATTACAACATTCCGAAAATGCCACACTGATTGCTGCTTTTGACAGGAATCAAGAACTACGTGATCGGATCCATGCCGAATATGACTGCCCGACTTATGCTTCCCCTGAGGAGCTATTTGCAAACCACGAATTGGATGGCGTTTATATTTTCAGCAGTAATCATGAAGGAGCACAGCTTGCACTTTTGGCCATCGAGCATGGACTGGCTGTGATGATTGAAAAGCCCATGGCGGCGAATCTCTCACAGGCAGAAGCCTTGTTGACAGCTGCCAACGAAGAGAATGTCTGCCTGATGGTGAATTGGCCCTTTGCCTGGTGGCCACAAATGCAACACGCGATCACAATGGCTAAGGCAGGAGACATTGGAGACATCTGGCAGGTCAAGTATCGTGCTGCGCATGCCGGCCCTAAAGAGCTGGGCTGTAGCGATTACTTCTGTGACTGGCTGTTTAATCCGGAATTAAATGGAGCGGGCGCCATGATGGATTACTGTTGCTATGGCTGTGTTCTCGCTAGTGTTTTACTAGGCGTGCCGGAATCGATCACTGGTATTGCCGGGCAATATCGACCAGAACCTCTAGGTGTCGAAGATAATGCCATGATCGTCATGCAATATCCAAAAGCTATCGCGACGGCAGAAGGCTCATGGTCACAAATAGGAACACTGACTGCTTACACAACAGCCATTTATGGCACTAAAGGAACGTTGATGGTTGAGCCGCAAAAAAAAGGGCCTTTAATGTTAGCAACCGATGAACAACCAGCGGGAGAAGAAATCAAAGTCCAATGTCCATTGCTTTATCTGCAAACGGCCACCGAACATTTCGCAAATTGCATCCGAACAGGCGAAGAACCCTGGTTACTCTGTAACCCCAGATTTGGGCTCGAAGCGCAACGCATTTTAGAAACTGGAATACAGCAAATAAAAGAAAGTTAAGAATGAATTACTGGTTATAATATGAAAGTCAGCATTCGCCTATGACTGTCAGATGTGTAATAAGTACGTCATTCAAATAAAACAAGACTCAACCAAGCCTTTCATGTCTTACTGCAGAGTCTTAAAATAAAGACACTGATGCACGCGTTATTTTCACAGAAGGATTGACATTATGGCTCTGTCACATGCAAGGGCAGGTGAAGTGGTAAGTGTAGAGCCGCTCGGTTCTGAGTTGGAATCAACGAAGACCACGACGCTGGTGAAAACAGATCACCTGGAAATCATTCGTTTGATTTTGAAGTCTGGCAAATCACTACCAAACCACATCGCACCTGGAATCTTAATTGTTCAATGTCTTGAGGGACGCGTCCTTTTTCAATGTCTGGGGGAAACCCATAAACTCACCCCCGGACAGTTTTTATATCTGCCCCATGCCGAGCCCCATGCTGTCGAAAGCCTGGAGTCAGCTGCACTGTTACTCACAATTGTTCGTACACCCCCAAAAGATCCGGTAATTGATGAAACGTCTGAGGAGTCTTGACCAGTGATCCCCTAGCCTGATAAGGAACAAATCGAGAGTCACTGAAATTAAGAATTAAAAACGATCGTCCAATTTTTAAGATATAGTTTGAGGAGCCAATGATGAAAAACTTGACGCTGATTGTGTTCTGTGGAGTTTTAATAGTGCTGACAGGGAGCCGAATAGACCATTCTACTCCAATATTTGCCGTAGAAAAATCGGAGCCATCCCAGAAGCCTAAAGCTAAGAAGAATCCAACACAAGAAAACGTTTCTAAATTCATGCAAGCGAAGTTAGATAGTTCTAAAGACGTCCTGGAAGGACTAGTTACAGAGGATTTCAGTCTTATCAAGAAAGGAACTAAAAAAATGATCGCCATGAGCAATGCAACTGATTGGCAAGTCGTAGAAGGGCCGATCTTTGCACAGCAAAGTGCAGAATTCCGTAATGCAGCAAAACAGTTATTAAAGAATGCTCAGAACAAAAATATTGATGGTGCTTCTCTCAGTTATCTTCATCTTACGATGACCTGCATCGCCTGCCATAATCAAATCAAGAAGAGTGTTGTCGTTATGAGATAACTCTTTTCACAGAAAATTATATACCGATATTATTATCAGAAGAGAACCCGATGCACCGCGAAACGATAGAGAAACAGTTAAAAGCAGAGAACATCGAACTGATACGTGCCATTTATGTTGGCCCGGATGGGATCTCACGTGGGAAAGCATTTCGCCCCGGCAATCTTGATGAAATTTTAGAGTCAGGTCTAGGGCTGACTCAGGCACAAGCTTCGGTAAATGTCTTTGATCATTTACCACAAACAAGTAAATTTCAGCCGGTGGGAGAAGTTCGTATTCGGCCTGATCTCTCTACATTTCAAGTGTTACCATATCTCTCCGGACATGCCCGTATGCTTTCGGATATCGAAACCATTGACGGCCAGCCTTGGGAACTTTGTCCGCGTAGTCTATTAAAGTCATTTCTTGCGAAACTAGCTGAGAAAGGCATGATCATTCGCGCTGCATTTGAAAATGAATTTACCATACTCAAAAAAGTGGACCAGTTATGGGAACCGCTGGACCAGTTAAATTGTTTCAGTTCGGCTGCCATGGATCTGGCCAGTTCCTACATTCTACCAATGATCTCTGCGCTCGAAAAACAGGGCGTCATGGTTGAAAAATACTATCCGGAAGCAGGCCACGGACAGCATGAAATTCCAGTACGTCACCAGATTGGTTTACAGGCCGCTGATCAACAAGTTGTGTTTAAAGAAACAGTACGTGGGACAGCGTCAGCAAACGACTGCCGTGTGTCGTTCATGCCAAAAGCATCGCCAGACTCAGCAGGAAATGGTTGTCATATTCATTTCAGTCTCTGGGATCCTCAATGTCAGCGAAACTTATTTTACGATGCTGACGGAGATTATTGTCTCTCTCAAACAGCCCGCCATTTCATGGCAGGTATCCTTGACCATCTCCCTGCATTGATGGCATTTACGGCACCGACGACAAACTCTTATAAGCGTTTTGTAGAACGTTGCTGGAGTTCGAGTTATATTTGCTGGGGTCCCGACAATCGTGAGGCGACGGTGCGTGCTGCCTCTGGTTTTAAAGGACACGAAGCAGCTACGGTCAATCTAGAATATAAACCCTCAGACCCCACCTGTAACCCATATCTAGCGTTATCTGGCCTGATCTGTGCAGGCCTGGATGGCATTGAGAAAGCAGCCGATCCAGGCGAACCAGTATTAACCGATCCCGCTTTGCTTTCAAAACAAGAACAACAATCCCGCGGTATAACAGGCTACCCTGCAGATCTGGCATCAGCATTAGATGCATTGGCTCAGGATGACGTTTTACAGGCAGGAATTGGCAAAAGCCTGATCACAGACTATATCACAATGAAACGGGCAGAAATTGAAATGCTTGAGGCTCTTGGCACTGACGCAGAAAAGCAGGCTTATCAGTTCCGCTTTTAATCCGCTTCCTGCTTCCTTAGTCAACCAGCGAAACCACAAAATCAAGTGGGATCATAAACTGTATAATTGGCAGGACTGATAGAATTGCTATTGAAACAGCATCCGTACCAAATCATTTTTGACTCATATTTTGAGTAAATATGGAGGTAATCACAGTAAAAAAAATTTTGATTTATGGAGATCTTATTCTAAGTTTTAGTACTCAGTTCCTTTCATAGACGGATCAAGTTAAATCACAACAACCATTGAGAGGACCCATTGTATTGAAGACCTTTACTGATTTTTACGAGTATTCTCAAGAGCAGCAACAACTCCTTCCTAAAGTCGTCAACTTACTCTCTCAGATTGAGGAGCGAGCCAAGCACATTTACGGGAAGCAGCGTGCCCATCCACGAATTGATTTTCGCGGCCTGATTGTCATCTCGTTTTCTATCGACTTTACTGAACCGATTGAAATTTATTCCGGTGAAATGATCACAGTACTGGGACGCTCAGTCTCTCAATCTGGGATTTCGCTGATTTGCCCTGACCATATTGCACAAGAAGAACTCTTCCTGAAACTTCCTCTCAGTCAATCCATAGATACCTGGTTCAGTTCCAAAATTGTTCGCAAGCGAAGAATCCTGGATGCGTTCTGGGAATATGGTATTCAATTTCAGGCTCGTCTCGACGTCTAGTCAGTACCTCTTTTCGCGAAACAACATTCAACAGCAATTCAAGCCGCTGAAGATGAGCATGAGTGTAAAAATGATTTACAGCTCATTCGGTCTCTGCGTAATCAATTTGAACCTGGATAATATCCTGCCGACGCGAAAAGAAAGCATCTAGCACTTCTGGATCGAATTGAGTCGCCCGACCTTCTTCAAGAATTCTGAAAGACTTTGTCAGCGAAAAAGCGGGCTTATAAGAGCGTTTGCTCGTGAGAGCATCAAAAACATCAGCGACCGCAGTAATTCGTCCCTGAATCGGAATGTCTTTGCCCTCTAAGCCCAAAGGGTACCCCGTGCCATCCCAGCGCTCGTGGTGCGTCATGGCAATGACTTTTGCCAGAGAGAGGATGGGAGAGTCGGGAATATCCATAATTTTCGCTCCCATTTCAGTATGCATCCGAATCAATTGCGCTTCATGCTCGGGCAGACAATCAACAATTCTCTTTCCGAAACCACAATGTTTTTTCATCGAATCATACTCTTCGGGTGTCAATTTGCCAGGTTTTAGCAGAATTGAATCTTCGATCCCAATCTTACCAACATCATGTAATTGGGCAGCTGGTTCCAACAACCATAGTTCTCGTTCTGAGAAGCCTAACTCCTCTCCAATAATACGTGCATATTTTCCAACTCGAATCACATGCTGACCAGTATCATCGTCTCGGAATTCGGCAGCACGCGCCAGACATTGGATCACACTCAAACGCGATGCTTCAAGTTCTTTCGTTCTCAATTGCACAGCTTGTTCAAGGCTTTCTGAATGTGCTTTAAGCTGATCCTGAGATACTTTCACTTTTAAAACATTTCGAATTCGTGCAATCAGTTCTCCATGATGAATCGGCTTGGCAAGCAAGTCAGTTGCCCCTTGTCTCAATGCGGATATTTTCGTTTCGTTATCAGAACTAGCTGTGAGAATGATGACAGGGGTATCTGTCAATTCCCTATGGCCACGGATTTGCGCTAAAATATCCAAGCCTGATACCTCTGGCATATTAATATCTGATAAAATCAGATCAGGCCGCTCCGACTCAATCATAGAAAATGCTGATGCGGAATCTTCTGTCGATATCAGATTCGTAAATCCTTCCATTTCCAGATAATACTGAATCATATCGAGATTAATTTTCTCATCATCTATGATCGCAATACTACACCCATCAAACTCATTGCAGTTAATGAGTGTTTCTGGGTTCTCAACCATAGTTTTTTTCAATGTCGAATCGATCATATTACTGTCTTTCTCTTTCGTAACCCTTAGACGCTAGAAACTGCGTTTTTCGTTGTTAAGCGACTCCCCATCGTTCTGAGTTCGGAAATTAACAAATTCGCAGATTCTTTTTCTTTTTGTTGAGCAGCTGATTCTAATTGATATGCAAGTTCTGTCAGACAACCAAATCCGGCGGTGCCTCCGGTGCCCTTTAACCAATGTGCCAGCTCTTCTAACAGCTTCCAATTCTCCTTATCTAATGCCATCTGCATCTCTTCAATTTTTAATTTGAAGCGTTGAATAAATTCTTCGACGATTTGAAATATTTGCGGTATTTCTGTGGGTAGATCTGACACAACAGGTATGGTGTCACTCGTAGTCAGACAATAAGGTTTTTCTTCTAGCTGAGACTTTGTGATCGCATCACTCAGGGGTGAATACACGCCTACCGTTTGTAGTAAACTATCGATATTAATCGGTTTCGTGAGAAAGTCAGAACAACCCGCTTCAAGACACTTACTCCGATCTCCACGCATCGCATTGGCAGTGAGTGCAATGATGGGCAGTGAGCAGCCACGCGATCGCAAAATTTGGGTCGCTGTATAACCATCCATCTCCGGCATTTGCATATCCATTAAAATGAGATCAAATGAACCGCCTTCATATTCAGAGAGTGCCTCTTCACCATTTTCTGCACAAGTTACGACTGCATTTGCATTTGTTAGCACCAACGAAACCAAATCCCGATTCGTTTTACCGTCATCAACAAGTAAAACCCGAAGCGATTGAAGCTGATTAGATGCTTCATAATTGCGTTTCGTATACGATTCTGCTGTAAGCGCCTCTGTTGGTGGTACATCAAATATCTTCACATCTTCCATTGTTCCCGCATCTACTCGAAGCCGGAACACACTCCCTTGACCGATTTCACTTTCTACAGCAAGGTCACCACCTAACCCTTCCGCAATCTGGCGACAGATCGTAAGTCCTAGCCCGGTTCCTCCAAAACTACGTGTGATAGAAGAATCAGCTTGTGTAAAAGCTGAAAATATATTGCTCATGTTTTCGGGTTTGATCCCGATCCCTGTATCATGCACTTCGACAATAAATTGTGGCGGATTATGCGAAATGTCCAATTTTGCAATCAGTTTCACACCACCCTCTGTTGTAAATTTCACTGCGTTTCCGACCAGATTCATCAATATTTGTCGTAAGCGAGTGGGGTCCGTGTTAATCATTTCGGGAACGCCACTTTCCCACTGACACTCCAGGTAGAGACCTTTAGGTTTCGCTTGAACACGCATCGTTGAGAGTACATCGGAGATGATTTTATGCGGTGAGCAATCCAGTTTTTCGAACTCCATACAGCCTGCTTCGATCTTGGAAAGATCCAGAATATCATTGATCAGACCGAGGAGATGCTCTCCATTCTTGTAGATCACATCTAAATATTCTTGCTGTTTCTCTTTCGATTCAACCCCACGTCTCAGGACATCGGTAAAACCCAAAATTCCATTCAACGGTGTGCGTATTTCATGGCTCATATTGGCCAGAAAGTTACTCTTCTCATGATTGGCATCCTCAGCAATCTTTTTCTGTCTGAGTTGAAGGTCACACTGTGCACTCATGAGAGTTGTGATATCGAGAAAACGGTATTCGTCGTTTTCACATTTCACAATGATGGGTTCATAAGCCCCCGCTGAAGGACGACCTAAGATCTCACGGACGGCTTCACTGATTGGTACAGTGTCATTCAGTTGCAGTGACGTCGTTTTTAGATGCTCAACCAGCATCTTAACGGGTCTTCGTGAAAAAGTAGTTCCACAAAATGATTGGGTCATATTTTCAAAGCAGGAAGTTCTTGAGAGTAAGCCATAAAACTGATGATCATCCCGTATCAACACACCATTGGTATCCGGCCGGGATTTAAAAAACCGCTCCACTTCTGAGCCAAGAGCCTCCGGAGTGAGAGAATCATCGCGTAACTCAAGATCAGCTAATGTCGAATTGGTGGTCAGAATGTAAGGATTATAAGTCACGTGATCGCTCTGGTTTTAAGAGGCAGTTTTCCTATGAATTGCTTTGATTGATCAGTCAGAAGTCAAAGCTGTTTTCTGCTTGGTTTAACAGAGAAAGGTTTTCACTTTCGTACTGTTACATTTCGCACTTAAAAAATAGTATTAATCCTCATTCCAGATGAAAGCATTTAAAAAAAAACCTCCTGGAAACTCTGATTACACGATTCTTGAAATGGCGTTTATTAATTAAGTGTAATCACAATAAGGACTTTTAAGACTTCAAAGTCGCTCTGAGAGCAAAGGAGGAATTCCTCTTAATATGGGAAACAGACTTCTCAAACTACCTGCAAAACATAGTTAAAAAATTCGAAATCAGCTCAATTCGACAAAATATAACACCCGTTTATCCACTTTTAATTTTTAAAATGAATCAAAACAGCACTTAAATTCAATTTAAATAAAGACTTAAATCAGAATCACTTTCTGTATTTCTTCCTAAATTCTTAAAACACAATTGATATAGTATTATCATATTACTAAAATGTTTAAATAAACGTGAGGTCAATAGACATTGCATTGAAAACAGTGCTAACAAAAACGAGGTTTTTGATGTCGAACACTTTCGAATCGGGAAATAAGAATATGTTGGAACCGGCAATGTCACTCAGCGCACAAATTGCAGAGCGCATCTGTGAAAGGATACAAGATGAGAAATTAGTACCTGGAACCTATCTGGGAACTGTCGACAAATTAACCGATCAATTTGGTGTTTCAAGAACTGTTATTAGAGAAGCCATCGGCAGTTTACGCGGATTGGGAATCATCACAGGACGCCCGAAACTCGGTTTGTCAGTTGCCGAAGGAGACGTTCAATCTGTACTACGAAAAGCGCTCATCCCTCGCACAACCAATAAAAAAGGTTGGCTTGAACTTGCTAAATTTCGTGTCGTGATTGAAATCGGTTCCATTCCTTTAATCATCGAAAATACGACTACAGAGCAAATCGATCGGTTGAATCTGCTTGTTGCCGAGCAAAAACAATTGCTGGAAGATCAGCAAAAAGATCCCTCGCGCGTATTTGAAGAGTTCATTCAGAAAGACCTCTTATTTCATGAAACGCTTCTCGAAGCAGCCAATCAGGACCTGATCGCGCAATTCCACCATGTACTTGCGAAATACTTCTATCAGGGTGAAGCGTACTTTCCTTCTCCAACAATCAAAATGGTTCAGGAACACGTTGAGATCGTGAAATCGATCACAGATCGTGACAGTGCATCCGCCTTACAAGCAATGAACGTTCATTTAAGCCCGATCCTGAAATTGATTAAGTCTAAGGACAAATAGTCCGTCGGTTAACAGTGATCAATGATTTAGAAAGTCAGTTGAGAACATCATTTTTTTTAATCGAACCTTGAAAGATGAAAATGATGAGTCAAAAACACTATAGATTAAAAAGACATGCTTTCACTCTCATTGAATTGTTGGTCGTTATCGCCATCATTGCGATTTTGATTGCCTTACTTCTGCCTGCAGTTCAACAAGCACGAGAAGCCGCTCGCCGATTATCGTGTCAAAATAATATGAAACAAATTGCACTGGCTATGCATAACTACTATGAAACACATCGTATTTTTCCACCTGGATACATTGATCCTGATGGTATCACCAATCCAGGTGATCGTAACTTAATAGGCTGGGGAACATTCCTTTTGCCCTATGTAGATCAAACACCGCTTTATAACAAAATTAGTAACTCAGGTGCTTTCGATGTGAACTGGACGACCATTCCCGCGATGAAGTCTACGGGCTCCCCTCCTTTCGCGAGAACAATACTTAATGTTTATGTTTGCCCCTCTGATACTATGGGAGGTATCAACAAAGATATCAGTAATTATGGCACTTCGAATTACGCGGGAGTCAATGGTGGTAATGCCATTAATAATGGTACGATCTATATCAACTCACGTATCAGGATACGAGATATCACAGATGGTACCAGTAATACTGCGATTGTCGGTGAAAGGTATGCGAAGGGTATTGGACTCCCTTATCGAGCAGGCATCTGGACAGGACCTGCTATCAGCAATGGCTACTACCATATTGGATGGTTTATGTGGAATCATCCGAATAGCCTGATTAATGGCCCCGGAAACTCCTCTTTTGGCAGTCTACATGAAGGGGGAGCCCATTTTTTATTTAGTGATGGTCACGTTCGTTTTTTGAGTGAAAACATGGATGCTGCAACTTACTCGTGGCTTGGATCCATTAATGATGGGAATGTTCTTGGAGAATATTAATGTAAGATTGAAATACTTCACAGGCTTGTCCACACGAACATACGACCGCTTGAATACAATGAGACTTTAATAAACACATCGGAAACGATTTGAAGGTAATCTAATGAAACTAACCCTCACCTTATGCGCACTACTGTTGATTCCAATGAGCACTTCCTTTGCCGAAGATGATGTGGTCGATATTGGATCTCAACGGGAATTATTCGTAGATCGAATGATCGTGGGAAAATTGAACGACGCAACGCTCAAACTTCATGCTCCCCAACTGATGCCACCGGTCACACCAGCACGACCACACGGCCATTACGCTACAGTCTTGAATGCAGGCGACAAATTCCAATTTTATTATCGAGGTGATACCAAACCGGGTAATCATTGGAAAAAAGGGTGGGAGCAATATCACGATGGCGAAGTGACGCTCTATGCTGAAAGCAAAGATGCAATTCACTGGACTCTACCTAAACTCGGCGTTTATGAAGATCACCCCACATTCCCGTCCGGGAATGTTGTGCTTATGAATGAATTTCTGGTCACACATAATTTCACACCATTTATTGATACACGACCTGGCGTACCAGCAGAAGAAAAATACAAGGCGCTGGGAGGCTTGGCATACCAACCCAACCAACACCTGGAAGTGCGAAAACGACGCGGTCCGGGCGGCCTAAAAGCATTTGTTTCGCCTGATGGGATTCACTGGAAGAAGCTCCAAGAAAAACCGGTCATTCCTGAAGCATGGGGGAAGTATTTTGACTCTCAGAATTATGCGTTCTGGTCTGAGAGTGAGCAGGCTTATGTCTGTTACTTTCGTCGCTTTATCAAAGGTTATCGTGGCATCGCACGCACCACTTCAAAGGATTTCATCAGCTGGACTCCATTTGTCGAAATGAACGCGAATTTACCCAATGAGCACCTTTATACAGCCTGCACGCAACCCTATTTCCGTGCACCACATATCTATTTTGCTTTGCCAACAAGATTTATGGCCAAACGGGGTGCTGCGACTGACATTCTCTTTATGAGCACACGCGGAAGTGCACAATTCGATCGCGAATTTACCCAGTCCTTCATTCGTCCCGGTATTGGGAA
This sequence comes from Gimesia aquarii, assembly GCF_007748195.1. Lineage (NCBI taxonomy): Bacteria > Pseudomonadati > Planctomycetota > Planctomycetia > Planctomycetales > Planctomycetaceae > Gimesia > Gimesia aquarii. The sequence continues at coordinate 1,212,460 of NZ_CP037920.1, read as the reverse complement.
AAGTGGCTGGGCGAATCGCGCCAATTATGCAGCGATTGGCATTCATCAAACAGGACCAGCTGAAATGTCATTTTTTCTGACTGGTGGCCGACGCTACGCGATGAGGCTTGATGGAATTGCTTCTGTGAATGCACCATTGGAAGGAGGGACGCTTACTACGAAACCGCTGAAGTTTGTTGGCAATGAACTTGAGATCAATTATTCCACCAGTGCAGCCGGTCAAATCTTAGTAGAACTCCAAGATGCTAGTGGTAAACCTATTTCTGGCTTTACACTTGATGATTGTGAGCCCATTTATGGAGATCATATCGCACGAACCGTGAAATGGAAGAACGGGGTAGATATCTCAAGCCTGAAAGGAAAACCGATCATAATTCACTTTGTAATGGAGGACGCAGACCTCTATTCGCTGAAGTTCAATACACGAGCAGGGTCGAATCAAGTAGTTGAAGCGGGTAAGTCCCGTGATTAGTCTCGACAGCATGCAAATGGCAAACTTTCAATTCTCATTAAATCTCATATTCCTCTTTTTCCTTAGTTCATCACGAACAATTCTTTAAAAAAGAAAATTGATTCCCTGCCGTCGGTTTTGGGTCATTTACAGAGTCGGTATGCTTTACTGCTAACGTAAACGATCTAGACCTACGATTGAAGGAATGAGATATGAAACCGTTTCAGGGAACAGTGGTTCTCTTTTTTGCATTATCAGTGATTGCAGGGTGCGCACCAAAACCAGAGAAGAAACAAACTGCATCCGAAAAGACTTCAGAGGCAATAAAGATAAAAGCAGAGGTTCCTCCTGAAGAAGTGAAACTGGCCGATTCATTGAAAGCGGTAGGAGCCAAGTTAAAAAACGACAAAGATGGTTATGTCATCGAAGTCGATCTTCGGGGCACGCAAATCGATGATAACGCTCTCAAGGACATTGCGGGTTTATCACGTCTGCGCTCTCTGTTGCTAAATGAAACCAAAATCACTGATGCCGGATTAGAGCCTGTTGGTAAAATTGCCACGTTACAGAATCTGGATTTACGGAACTGCAATTTAAATAATAAGGCCATTTCCCATTTAACAGGACTCTCAAAACTCAAAGCACTGCGGCTGTCTGGGAATTCTGATATCGACGACGACGCGATGGCAGATATCAATCAACTAACGAACTTAAAAGCGTTAATGCTCGACTTTCTCTGGGTCAGCGGAGATGGCCTTTCAGAGTTGAAAGATCTGAATCACCTGGAAGAGTTGTATCTGGCAAAGACACTGGTTGACGATGAAGGCTTGACCACACTGACACAATTTCCCAAGCTGAAAAAAACGCGTTTATCTCAAAACCAGATTTCAGATGAGGGGCTTGCAATCATGGCGAAGCTCCCTCAACTCGAAGAGCTTGACCTGAGCGAGAATAGCCTGCTCTCAGACACAGGTATGAAACACCTGTCTGGATTGAGTAATCTACAAAAGCTCAACCTCTGGCGTGTGGGGCTGACTGATGCCGGTGTGGAACCCTTACAAGGATTGACTAACTTACGCTGGCTCAATCTGGATAATACACGCTTGAGTAATGCAGGGTTGAAGTATTTGAAAGATATGAAACAGCTGGAGTTTCTGCACCTTGGTTCTACAGCGGTCTCTGATGCTGGATTAGCTGATCTGGAAGGATTGACGAGCCTCAAAGACCTGAAGCTGACACGTACTGCAGTCACAGAAAAAGGAGTGGCTGACTTAAAGCAGAAACTGCCGAATACCGAAATTCAATTAAAATACATTGAAGGCCAGTAGCCCGACTCACTCAGCAAATGAGGAGCCGGACATATATCTGGACTAATTCATAACTAAGCGACTTCCCAGCCTTCACGGTACTCTTTGCTGATGTACTTGTCGGCATCAGGACAATTGGTCGCTTTGAGATTGGCGGCATCCCATTCCAATGCCTGTTTTGCACGATAGGAAACATTTCCTAACAACACTGCTTCTGTTAAAGCACCAGAATAATCAAAGTTGCAAGTCGTTGGTGAGCCATCTTTACAAGCCTTGATCCACTCGGCATGGTGGCCAATCGATTTGGGAATGGTTTGTTTGGGTGGTGTGAAGTTGGCAAATTTTTCTTTGGGGAATAATTTGTAACTTCCATAGTTTGCAAACATGGTGCCTTCCGTTCCAACGAACATGACACCACTACCGGGGACACGTTGGCCTGCTACTTTTTTCGGAATCATATTCCCATCGTACCAGGTCAAATTGACGGGAACCAGTTTATCACGGCTCGGGAATTGATAGCGCACCTTCAATCCATGTGGACACGCTTCCGGATGAACTTCTGGTCCTTCCGCTTCGCAGTGCGTAGGATGACGCAGGCTAAGCGCCCAGAAAGGGAGATCCATATAATGGCAGGCCATATCGCCTAAGGTTCCCTGACCGAACTGCCACCAGCGACGCCATTGGGCAGGATGATAGCGACCTGCAGCGAAAGGACGCACAGGAGCTGGCCCAAGCCATAAATCCCAATTTAAATTCTGAGGGGGCTCTTGGGTATCGGTAGGAAGATCACCGCCACCCCAGCCTTTTCCAACCCAGACGTGTACTTCACCGACATCACCCAGGACTCCCGACTGAACAATTTCCACAACACGGCGATAATTGTCTCCAGCATGGATTTGCGTTCCCAGTTGTGTCGCGACACCCTGCTTTTTTGCTTCTTCAGCAATGATGCGTGCTTCCTGAACCGTATGAGTGAGTGGTTTTTCACAGTAGACATGCAAGCCTTTTCGAATCGCGCGAATCGAAGCAGGGGCATGATGATGATCAGTCGTACCAATCACAACGGCGTCAATCTTTCCATCTTCACTTTCGAGCATCTCACGATAATCAGCGTAGACTCGGGCATTAGGAAAACTGGAAGAGGCCCGGTCAAGATAGTTTTTATCAACATCTACCAGAGCAACAATATTTTCTCCTTTGACGCCATCCACATCAGCTGCAGCCCGATTCGCAGTTCCGATGCAGGCAATATTCAGTTTTTCATTGGCAGATTTGGAAGCAGCGGGTGCAAGCCCCGTCCAAATACCTGTAGAAATTGCGGCTGCTCCTGCAGTGGTCGACTTAAGAAAATCACGGCGACTGAAATTTGAATGGTTTTGCATTAATCATTTCCAGGAAAAAAGGCAGGCCGATGGACGCATCGGCAAATTGGTGTGATTGTTTTCATTGATACCGAAATTGTTACTACAATTGACTTCCCTTTAACTTTTACGTTTCCTCATACATTCTGCTGGATATTTGTGAAGAAGAAACGGCAGGAATTAACGGTAATCCATTATGATCACTGCTAATTTAACATTCCTTATTTATGGTAATTCGAATCACAGCCTATCGCCATTCCAGATCAGCCTACTTTCGTAGAATTTTCAAGAAAGTAGGCTGATGAAATCATCTGTTCTCGATACCCAAATAGTTTTCTGGCCGATTTATGGCGCTGAATTCCCGGTGGATTTTTTGGTGAGATAAACCAGCATCGGACCACGTTCAGTTTCCCCTTCGGTCACTTTAACATCAACGGTTTGTTTGCCCGGATGTAAAGTCACATTGTGGAAGACATATTCAGAACTGTCTGCGGGGACTTTGGCATGGAACTGATCCTTACCGACGCTTACTGTCAATTCTGCTTCTTTCTGGTCCTGTTGTTTTTTGAATTGTACTTTGATGTCGTATGAACCACCTTGTTCGATATGAATCAACCAATGGCCTCGTGCATCGCGAGTCCAACCTTTTCCTTTGGGACCTGCATACCGCCAATCCTGACGAGTTAAAACCGTGGTTGGTTCCTTTGCATTGCCCACATGAATCCGTGGTGGTGCATAATTATCAGGACGCGTAGAACTGACATCGGCGAACCAGGTGTCATATTGGCGTGTGAGATCTTTGGCGAGTGCCGGTTTCTCACTGCTAAGATCTCGCTTCTCTGCAGGATCATTCCGTAAATCAAATAATTTTCCTGGTTCATTCTGTTTCGAAAATGTCATCTTAAAATTTTGTGTGACAACGGCGGCATTGGTATGTGGTGTGGGCTGATCACCACGATGCCATTGCAGGAACAAAGAACGATCTGGCCAGTTTGCGGCTTCATTTTTCAACAGTGGCAGAATATTGACGCCATCCAGATCTAACGTTTTTGGTTTTTCAACCCCTGTGGCTGTAAGAATCGTTGGGAACAGGTCGTAATGAGCGGCAATCTGTTCATTCACTGCGCCTGCTTTCAATTGATCAGGCCAATGTGCGACCAACACAGACCGAATGCCACCTTCATTCACGCCCCCTTTCATGCCACGATGCGCACCGACAAAACGAGGACCGTTAGGGCCATTGTCATTCAAAAACAATACGAGTGTATTTTCGTAAGCCCCGATCTTTTTGAGACGCTGAAACAGTTTGCCAATATTCTGATCGATGTTTTCAATCATTGAAAAAACGCGCGACGTTCGATCAAACTGCTTTTTATTTTTTCGCCTGGAATTCATATCAAAGCCATAGGCATCGGTAAGATCCATCGCTAGATATTTTTTCCGCAAATCTTCAGGCACATCGTGAAATGGGCCATGTGGTGCATTAGTGGCGATATACATAAACGTTGGTTTGTTCTGTGATTCATTTTGTTCAATAAAATTCAAAGCATTGTCAAAATAAATATCCGTACAATACCCTTTCATCTGTTTCTGCTCGCCATTGTGAAACAGAACCGGGTCCGTGTATTGACCGGCCCCCTCAGGTGGATCGCTGGGTTGCCCGATGCCCCCTCCGCGGTGAACGAGAACTTCCTGAAATCCCTGGTCCTGAGGTCGCATGGGGTAAGAATCGCCCAAATGCCACTTTCCAAAGATTCCGGTTTGATAGCCGGCAGGAGCTAATACTTCGGCGATGGTTACTTCTTCTGGTTCCATCATCGCACGACCAATGTAAGTATCAATGGCACGTGTACGATAGTTATAACGACCTGTCATCAGATTGGCCCGTGTGGGTGTGCAGACAGGGCTGACATAAAATCGATTCAATCGTGCGCCCCTTGCAGACATAGCATCAAGATTAGGAGTGTTGAGGTGTTTGTTCCCCATAAATCCGTAGTCCCAACCTCCCTGATCATCCGTCATGATCAGGATGACATTCACGTGTTTTGCTTCCTTCGCATCAGTAATTGAACAACAAAAGAACTGGGAAATGAAATAGGAACTCAGAACCAACAAATACTTAATCACTGACATTATTATGACACCTAAAAGTAAGGACATTAAGAAACTAATTACGACAATTTGTCAGACTTGAAATACCGAGGGATGTTTTGTCGTCTATGCTAGCTGTTATAATTTCAGTCTATTCATTCGACCTTAACAGTGCAAACAGATTCCTGAAAAGAATCATCTGTCGACAGGTCATCAATCTCCTTCAAACTTAAAATATGAGAATCACAATGCCAACCAAGTACTGTGTTTGTTTAATCGTAAGCTGCTTTACTCTGTTGTATACACTCGATTCTGTTGTTAAAGCGGAAGAGAAACAACCCAATATCTTATACATCATGTCTGATGATCACGCCGCCCATTCGATTGGTGCGTATGGAGGACGATTGGCGTCTCTGAATCCAACACCAACATTGGATCGTCTAGCCAAAGAAGGTATTTTGCTGAAGAACGTTTTTTGTACAAACTCAATTTGCACACCGAGTCGCGCCACATTAATGACGGGGCAATATTCGCATGTGAATGGTGTGACCACCTTGAATGGGGCGATTGGCAAGGAGAACCAACATCTGGCTCGGCTCATCAAAAATGCGGGTTATGAAACTGCAATGATTGGTAAATGGCATCTCAAAAAAGAGCCAGCCGCATTTGACTATTATACGGTTCTGCCAGGGCAGGGAAGTTACTTCAATCCCGTGTTTCGCGTGAGAGGGCCGAAGCCGTGGCCAAAAAATGAATTTCGTGCAGGTGGATATGACTCGAAACATTCATCGGATGTGATTACCGATCTCTCATTGAAGTGGTTGAAGAATCGAAAACAGAAACAAAAACCTTTCTTTTTAATGCATCATTTCAAGGCACCACATGACAATTTTGAAAATGCAGAACGATACGACTGGCTCTATCAGGATGTAAAAATTCCTGAACCAGAAACACTGTGGAATCGAGGACAACACGGCCCCCTTGACTTAGCGCGTTATGGAACATCAGTCAGTCGACGCAACGAGAGGCGAAACATGGGGCACCATATGTTTGTTGACGAGAGCCTCTCTTCTGATGAATACACTCGTGAAGCTTACCAGCGTTACCTCAAAAAGTTTCTGCGCTGTGTACGTGGTGTCGATGATAATATCAAACGTCTTTTAGAGCATCTCGAAAAAACGGGAGAACTGGAGAATACAATCATCATTTATACTGCCGACCAGGGCTTTATGTTAGGCGAACACGATTACATCGACAAACGCTGGATGTATGAAGAATCATTGCGAATGCCATTCATCGTTCGCTATCCGAAATGGATCAAAGCAAAGTCTACAAATGAAAACATCATTAACAATGTTGATTTTGCACCGACGTTGTTAGAGATGGCAGGAGCAAAGAAACCTGATTTCATGCAAGGTAGATCTTTCTTACCAATCCTAAAAGGTGAAAAGGCTCCCGCCGATTGGCCAAAAGCAACGTACTACCGTTACTGGATGCATATGGCACACCATGATAACCCTGCCCACTATGGAATCAGGACCAACGATTTTAAATTGATTTTCTTTTACGGCCTGCCTTTGGATGCGCCCGGTGCAGTAAAAAAACCGACGCCTCCACACTGGGAATTATATGATTTGAAAAAAGATCCTCATGAAACAAAGAATGTGATTGCCGATCCCGCTTATGCACCGATCGTGAAAAAACTGAAGCAACAGTTAAATCAACTTAAAAAACAAGTGGGGGACACTGATGAAGCCTATCCAGAATTAAAAGCACGCTTAGGTGAATCATGAAACTATATTGTTTTGGAAAAGATACCCAATCAAGAGAATCACTGACTTAGGTTAGTCACCTACCACTAAAGAGCTTTAGTCATACAACAAGAGGAACAACTATGGGACGACGACTGATTCGACCCACACTTTTTTTGATCGCACTGTTGCTGATCAATTTGCAGCCCGTTCCTGCTCAGGAACAGAAGGCTGACTATAAAACCATACCCGAGATCTCTTACCGCAGTGGAATTCAAACTCCGCAGACAGATTATATGCGTGAACGCTGCAAGCTGGATTTGTACTATCCGACCTCTATCAAAAACTACCCCACCGTAGTCTGGTTTCATGGGGGTGGCTTAAAAGGGGGAAAGAAAAGCGTTCCTGATGAACTGAAGGAGCAGGGTATCGCCATTGTCGCCGTCAATTATCGATTGTACCCCAAAGCAAAAAAACCAGCTTATCTGGAAGATGCTGCTGCGGCAGTCGCCTGGACATTTCAAAATATCGCAAACTTCGGTGGTGATCCTAAATTGATTTTTGTGGCAGGGCATTCTGCGGGAGGCTACCTTACCAGCATGCTTGGTCTAGATAAACGTTGGCTCGCCACACACAAAATTGATGCGAATGACATTGCCGGGCTGATTCCGTACAGCGGACACTGTATCACTCATATGACAGTCCGTGAAGAAATGGGAATCCCACGAAATCAACCGATCATTGATGACATGGCCCCTCTATTCCACGCACGTAAAGAAGCACCACCAATCTTACTCATAACCGGTGATCGGAACCTGGAATTTCCAACCCGCTACGAAGAAAACGCTTATTTGAATCGCTTACTCAAAGTAGTCGGACACAAACAAACACAACTCTTTGAATTGGACGGCTTCACACACAACACCATGCGAAAGCCGGGGCATCAGCTTCTAATAGAAGAAATCAAACGCATCGTTGCTAAAAAGCCAATTGCATCACCACTTCAAAAGAACTAATCCATCCCAGTAAACTCTGGATTCAGTGAATTATTTTGCCGCGTCGACTCAATGGGCGGTGATGTCTTGCACGTCTGTGCCAACATGCACCACCCACTGAATTTCTCTCACTTACTTGGGATACTCGTGAAGTGCCACCCGATTTCCTTCACAGTCTTCAAAGTGGGCGAAAAAACCGTGTTCTCCAATATCAGTTTTTGGAACGAGTGTCTTGCCTCCAGCATTATTGATTTTGCCGAGTGTTGCCTCAATATTATCCACGCTCAAATAGACAATCGTCCCTGCTAGCGAAGGGGTGTGGCCATCACCATGAATCAATGTGCCTGTTGCACCTGCGCCATTTTGTTCCATGGGAAACCACGCCATTTTATTGGGTCCCATTTCATGTTCGACTAGTTCTACTCCCAGGATTGACTCGTAAAACAATTTCGCTTTTGAAAGATCGTTAACAGGGATTTCGAACCAATTTACCGGGTTAACCGACATGTGAGTGTCTCCTTTTTTGATAATAAATATTGATGTTGCAATTCTGAAATGAGAGGTATTTCTACCGAGAACTGTGATTATAATTTTATGCCACTTGTGAGTTTGACTTGCGATACACAAAAGCCAATAGCAGACCTGCCAAACCAAACTGAATTCCCAGATAGGTCGTTTCTAAACTAAACCAAAGTGATAAGGGTTCAATTGAGTGTTTTGCTGCTTCCGAGAGCACATGCATCGTCCAATGATAAATACCCATGACCAAAGCAATTGTGATCGCTCCCCCAATAAAAGACTTGCCATGGCAAAGGAACGGGTAAATCAAAGCCAAAATAAAACCCTGCATCAGAATCGATGCAAAGCCGAAGGCAATAATCGGTTCTTCACGACTGAAATATCCCAGTTGCTCATAAGTGCCCTTGAAGAACACAAGGTGCCACAAAAAAGCAAGCGGAAATGTGACAGCCGCATAACAAACCGTTCCGAGTATGATTTTTTTGAATTCGAACATGTCTTTCCCATTCATGAGCAAGGAAACAAAGTCTTTCAATCCTGTATCACAGATTCCTTCAGAAGCTCCAGTGCTCCTGTCCAACCTGCCATGTGCCGTTCCTGCATACCCGGTTTTGAGAATCGCTCGTGTGTCAGAACCAATTCAGTGCCACCATCTTTTTCAAGAAAATCAACTGTGACTTGTGTTTCAATTTCCGCAAACTCGTTCGGTTGTTCCCACGACCATGAATAGACTAGCTTTTGTGGATCATTCACTTCAAGAAACTCGCCTTTGACGACATCGACTGTCCCCTCTGGTGATTCAAACCCAACGCGGTATTGCCCACCCACACGCAAATCAACCTCAATAAAGGGATGAACAAAATCCTTACTCGGTCGAAACCAGCGTTGCATATATTCGGGTGTTGTCCAGACTTGAAAAACATCTTTTGGTGACGCTGCAAATGTGCGTCGTAAGACCAGGACTTCATTTGTTGATTCGGAAACCATGGCTTCAAAAACCTCTTTGAACTTGACAAAAATGGTAGTACCGATTTAATATAGCCATATGGCTATCTATTGTCAACACAATACAAAGTTCGATCCGAAAAATTCCTATGGCGATTAAATATCAAAACCAACTCGACCGCACGTTTCATGCTCTGGGGGACAGTACGCGCCGGCAGATGCTTTCCATGCTCTCGAAACGGGGGGAATCCACGGCCAGTGATCTTGGACAGCCATTTGAAATTGCTCAGCCGTCGGTCTCGAAACATCTGCGAGTTCTGGAATCTGCCGGCCTGATCTCACGCCGGGTTGATGGCCGGGTGCATAGGTTTCGGTTACTGGTAAAACCACTACAAGAGGCTCAAGACTGGATCACTCACCAACGTGAGTTCTGGGAAGGATCACTGGATGCACTAGGGGACTTGCTTGATGAGCTGTCTCCAGAGAAAAAGAAGTAACGATAATTATAGTAAGCCCATAAAGTTTTGTTAGAACCAAGGAGAAATCAAATGTCGGTTGTTACTAAAAAAGTTCAAGGCCGTCGTACCGTGCGCTACGAAACTCTCGATGAATTACTGGCAGAAGCAGAGCAGTTGGCAACCAGTAATATTCGCACATTAGGCAATTGGTCTTTAGGGCAGAACTTCAAACACATCGCGATGGCCTTGGACTCATCCATCGATGGAAGTGATTTTAAATTGCCTGCACCTATGCGTTTCCTGATGTCCTTATTCATGAAACGCAAATTTCTGACAAAATCAATCCCGCCTGGATTCAAGAGTACTGCAAAGTTCATTCCTGATAAGACATCTACCGAAGATGGGCTCACTGCTTTGCGGGAAGCAGTCGCACGACAGAAACAAGAATCGAAACGCGTACCACATCCCGGTTTTGGTAAACTGACCAAGAAAGAATGGGAAGACTTCAACCTTCGCCACGCCGAAATGCATATGAGTTTTATCGTGCCGAACAATTAAGCGTAAGCCCACAAAGAGTACTCAATCATAAGCTTGAATCAGTGTCGGAACTAGTCTGGCACAAATCCTCGCCCATCAAAGACCAACAAAATTTCAGTAATCTGGTTATCGAAACACTTGAAAAGTTGAGCGATCAATAAAGATTCGTTTGATTTCTGATACTCAAAGAAGACTGCCACCTGATCTTCACTTTCAGTGATGCTCACAACCTGAAACTGACTTGGAACAGGTGGATCATTTCGCAAACACGTAAGATAGCCCTCTCGGGACTCGAATTGGTGGAATGGCCCTCGAAATTGTAAATTTTCCGCCAGAATCGAAACCAGGCCTTCCACGTCACCTGCACAAAATCGTTCAATAAAACGGAGAGTTAAATCACGATTCGTCATATCTGAGTTTCTCTACGGGTTACACTGTCAGAAATAGCTTCTAACTTAGTGACATACCCTTTTGTTAAACGTGCTGATCAACGAGAATCGGGTTTCCGTCGGGGTCAATTGCGACAAAACTGGCTGGTCCTGTTGTGGTTTCGTCCGCTTCGCTGACGAGCGGCACACCCTGTGACTTCAACTCACGTTGTAGATCTCTGATATCCGTAAACGAATTGAGTTGTGTCGCATTACTGTCCCAACCCGGATTGAACGTTAATGTGTTCTTTTCAAACATACCTTGAAAAAGACCGATAATATGATCGCCATTCTTGAGGATCAGCCAGTTCTGCGAGGCATCTCCACCGAAGATCTCAAAGCCGAATTTTTCATAGAACACTCGAGAAGCTTCAATGTCTTTGACTGTCAGGCTGATTGAAAATGCGCCGAGTTGCATGATTTTTCCTTTTAAAAATTGACACGATCTGATTCGATGTTGAGTTGATTGTATGACAATAATCTTAAAATGCTGCTCAATAACATGTGAAGTTGTAATTGATTATGATTCATTGACCAGACCAACCTCTAACGCATGAGTCTGGTTTTGAAAAATCGCCATTGCTGTACTCATCCGCTTGAAACCCAGTTTTTTATAGAAACCTTCTTTGCCCGGATTTGCATATAGAATGATTTTTCTGTGTCCTTCAGAGAGATTGATTAATTTTTGAATGATCTTTTTGCCAATTCCTTTGCCCTGATAGTCGGGATGAATGGCAACGTCACAAATATAGGAACAGTCAACTCCATCCGCGAGCGCCCGACCAACACCAATCAGTTGTGTGGCATCAAACACAAAACACTTATACATACTATTGCTAAAAGATTTTTGAAGATCAGCCGCTTTCTTCTCTCCAAGAGGAGCAATTTTGTATAAATGAGCCAGCACTTCCCAGTCAATATGTTCTTGATCGTAGTTCCAGGTTAACGGCAATAGAATCTCCTTCTGAAAAATTACGTTCTGCTTGTCAAAATTGTAACACGATTGGAAATTTCTTTCATAGCGTAAGGCACATTTGAGTCATACATTTTTCCGGCGTCTTCTATTCCGTATGAATGATTACAAACAATGCATTAACAAACGCTGATAGAACAGCCTGCGTTGACAGATTACTTCGGATGAATACGATAACAATGTCTGCTGCCACTGCGGCAGCATACTTGGAATCTATTCATCACTTAATTCTCTGGTCAGGCTACATGACATCGACAGTTTCAGATCACTACGCAAATCACCTGGGACCAATCTATTCGTGGATGGTGGGCGACTTTCATACTGCGTCAGCCAGTATGTCTGACTACTTTGACCATATCGGAATTACCACAAACTCGTCAGGTTGTGCTATTGACCTTGGTTGTGGGCATGGAGTCCAGACGATTCCACTTGCTGAGCTAGGGTTGCGAGTTGTTGCCCTCGATACCTGCCAGCACCTGCTCGACGAACTTGAAACTAAAGCGGAAGGTTTACAAATTCAAACTGTCCATGATGATCTACTTACATTTACCAATTATATACATGAGCCGATAGAAACAATCGTTTGTATGGGTGATACACTGACACATTTGGAATCGCAAGATCAAGTTTTCCAACTGATTAAA